>NZ_JBYQFR010000008.1:0-272147 GCF_058266945.1 Arthrobacter sp. E70
GTCCGGGCGCGCAGCTTCCAGAAAGCCACCGCCGAGGCCGCGGCCACATTGAGGGAGTCCACGCCATTGCGCATGGGGATTTTAACGGCGAGGTCGACGGCGGCAAGGGCCCCGGCGCTCATGCCGGCGCCTTCGGCGTCCGGGGTCAGTTCCAGGGCGGCGACGGTGAAGCCGTGGTCCTTGAGTACCTGGAGGTCGCCGGGCCAGTCCTGCAGCCGCGCCCAGGGCACCTGGAACACAGTGCCCACGCTGACCCGGACACTGCGCCGGTACAGCGGGTCACCGCAGCGGGGCGAGACGATCACGGCGTCAATGTCCAGGGCTGCGGCGGAGCGGAAGAGGGCACCGACGTTCGTAGGTGTTGCAATCTGTTCGGGAGCGGGAGCGACTGTCGGCGGGCCGGCGGAAGCCGGGCACGTTCGAGCAGCTCTTCCGCCCGTAGGTCAGGCGCAGACCGGGCGATTACCTTCGGGCGGCCGCCCGACCGTACCTGCGCACCGGAGGGTTCCCCTGCGCAGACGGCCGGGTTTACTGTGAGTGCGTGCGCGGGCGCATCGAAGCCGACTATCTGGTAGTCGGCGCAGGGACAGCGGGGATGGTCTTCACCGACCGGATCCTCGCGCATTCGGATGCCACGGTGGCGATCGTCGATCGTCGGCACGCGCCCGGGGGACACTGGCAGGACGCATATCCGTTCGTTCGGCTGCACCAGCCCGCGAACCTCTACGGCGTCGAATCGGTGCCGTTCGGAGCCGACAGACGCGACGTCAGCGGCACGAACGCAGGCATGTACGAGCTGGCCGGCCCGAGCGAAATTTGCGCGCATTTCGAAGAGGCGATGACGCGGGTCTTCCTGCCGACCGGTCGTGTTGTCTACCTGCCCGAGTGCGAGTTCGTTGACGGGGGTCGGATCGTCTCCCGCCTGGACGGCCGCACCGTGCCCGTCACCGTGCGCCGCCGCGTGGTGGATGCCAGGTATCTTGAGGGCCGCATCCCCGCCACCTCCGCCCCGCCGTTCGCCGTGGCCGAGGGAGTCCGCTGCATCCCCACCGGTGGGCTCGCCCGACTCGCCCACCCGGCCGGACGCTTCACCGTGATCGGCGCGGGAAAGACCGCCCTCGACACGTGTGTGTGGCTTCTCGAGCGGGGTGTGGATCCCGCCGACCTCACTTGGATCAAACCGCGCGAGGGCTGGTGGCCGAATAGACGCTACCTGCAGCCGCACGACCAAGTCGTCGAGCAGTACGTCGCGAACGCCGCACAGATCGAGGCCATGGCCCAAGCGACGACGGTTGACGATCTCTTCGCGCGGCTCGACGAACAGGGAATCCTGCTGCGGGTCGATCCCTCGGTGCCACCCACGATGTTCCACGGCGCGATCGTCGGGGAAGCCGAGATCGCCCTCCTCCGGCAAATCGAGGATGTCGTCCGCCTCGGCCACGTGCGTACTGTCGAGCGCGACCGCATCATCCTCGACGACGGTGTCATCCCCACGACACGCGACACGCTCCACGTCCACTGCGCGGCGTCGGGGCTCGTCCGGCCGCCACTTCGTCCGATCTTCGAACCTGGCCGCATCACGCTTCAGCCGATGTTTTGGGGCACCGTCTCCTTCCAGTACGCGATGCTTGGCGTCGTCGAAGCGGAACTCCACGACGACGACCAGAAGAACAAGCTGTGCCCCCCGCTGCACCTCTGGGATCGGAATGTCGACTTCCTCATCGCCTACGCCGCGCTGATGGCGAACGCCCGGGCACGCGGCCAGCATCCCGCCGTGTCCGCCTGGTCGCGCACGAGCCGGCTGTATCCTTTCGCCGAGCTGGAGCGTTACGCCGACGACCCACGCATCCCCGAGGCTCGCGAGCGCAGCCGAGCCCATGCCGCCGGAGCGCTCTCAAACCTCCCCCGCCTCATCGCCTCGGCGTGACCTGGCCGTCGTCAAGACTCGTGCTGCGGCTCTCGCGCGCCTGACGGGGGGTAGCAAATGGTACGTTCAGCCACTACCTAGTCGCGTAGAAGGCGACCGCCGACGAGGCAGCGACGTTGAGCGAATCTACGCCGTTCATCATCGGAATCGTCACCCGTGCGTCGAGCACCTGATCGGTCTCAGGTCTCAATCCCTCGCCCTCGGTGCCGAAGACGAGCGCCAAGTTCTGATGGTCCAGGGCGACCAGCTCATCGAGCGTGATGGCACCTTCGCCGAGCGACATGCCGGCCAAAAAGTAGCCTGCTTCCTTGAGGACCTCGAGGTCTCCAGGCCATGATTCGATCCGGGTCCACGGCACCTGGAACACAGTGCCCATCGACACCCGGATGGAGCGTCGGTAGAGCGGGTCGGCGCACTGGGGCGAGACCAGGACAGCGTCGACGCCGATGGCTGCGGCGCTGCGGAAGATCGCTCCTACATTTGTGTGATCGGTAAGGTTCTCAAGTACCGCGATTCTCGATCGTCCCCGTAGTTCAGCGGTTTGCTGCCCTTGTACTTTGGAACCGCCGACGTTGGTGTGGTCCACGATGTCCTCCAGGACCGCCACGCGGCGGGCTCCGGCGAGCAGGTCCGGCAGGGGAACAGGGGCGGGGCGCTGCATGGCCGCCATGGCACCGCGGTGCAGGTGGAAACCGGTGATCTCCTCCAGCAGCGCAGCCGAGCCGATGAACACAGGAACATCGGGGTAGGCCTTGAAGACGTCGTCGAGGTCGGCCAGCCATTTCTCGGCGAGGAAGAAGGAGCGCGGCTGGTGCCCGGCTGCGAGGGCGCGGCGGAGTACGCGCGACGATTCTGCGATGTACATTCCTTCTGCCGGTTCGCGGAGCTTGCGCAGGTGCACATCGGTCAGGGTGGTGTAATCGCTGACGCGCGGATCGTCGGCGGACTCAAGGTAGTGGAAGGTCACCGGGCGATTATTTCAGCAGGTTGGCGATCATCACGCCGAGTGCCACGATGCCCAGGGCGAAGATCACTGCACGGAGGACGCGGGGCGATAGCTTGCGGCCGACTTTCGAGCCCAGCAGGCCGCCGATGGTGGAACTGACTGCAATGAGCAGCACCACCGGCCAGTTAATCCGGTCGAACGCGAAGAGCAGGTACGAGAGGGCCGCCACCATGTTGACGCCGAGCACCAGGATGTTCTTCATGGCGTTGGCGTTCTGGATGGTGCCGGTCAGGAACACCCCCAGAATCCCCACCAGCAGGATGCCCTGTGCTGCAACGAAGTAGCCGCCGTAGACACCGGCCAGGTACACCAAAACCAGCAGCAGGATGCCGTGGCGTTTGTCCCGCACCGCGTGCTCGGGGTTTGCCTCGCGGTTGCGTACCCAGTCCTGCAGCCGCGGCTGGAACACGACCATGAGCAGCGCCAGGACCAGCAGGACCGGCGCGACGTAGTGGAAGACCTTTTCGGGCAGGTGCAGCAGGAGCCATGCGCCCGATATGCCGCCCAGGACCGACGCCGGCAGCAGCCGCAGGACTTGCCGTCCACGGCCGGCCAGTTCGCGCCGGTAGCCGAAGGCTCCGGCGGCCGTGCCCGCCACCAGTCCCATGGCGTTGCTCATGGAGGCGACGACGGGAGCGACCCCCAGGGCGATCAGCACGGGGAAAGTGACCAGCGTGCCGGAGCCCACCACCGCATTGATGGTGCCGGCCCACAGGCCGGCGATGGACACAATGATGCTGCCGAAGAGTTCCAAGGTACTGGTGGCGGCCTGTTCTAGCGGCGGGCTGTGGCCGTGTAGCGGCCGCCGTTTTCGGACACGTCCAGCGGCAGGCCGAAGGTGGTGCTGAGGTGCTCTTCGGTCAGGACCTCGGTGATGGGGCCTGCCGCAACGACGCCGCCGTCACGCAGGAGCATGGCGTGGGTGAATCCAGGGGGGACTTCCTCGAGGTGGTGCGTCACCAGGACCATGGCCGGCGCCGCCTCGTCGCGGGCGAGCTCGCCGAGCTTGTGGACCAGCTCCTCGCGGCCCCCGAGATCCAGTCCGGCGCCGGGCTCGTCCAACAGCAGCAGCTCGGGATCCGTCATGAGGGCGCGGGCGATCTGGACGCGCTTGCGTTCACCTTCGGACAGCGTGGCAAAGGTCCTGTTGAGCAGCGGCCCCATGCCCCAGTCGTTGAGCAGGCGGAAGGCGCGGCGTTCGTCGTCGCGCTCGTACCCCTCCCGCCAGCGGCCGGTCACCCCGTACGCGGCGGTGACCACCACGTTGAGGACGTTCTCGTGTTCCGGGATCTGGGTGGCGAGGGCCGCGGAGGAGAGGCCGATGCGGGGGCGGAGTTCGAAGACGTCAACGCGCCCCAGGACCTCGTCGAGGATGCCGGCGGTACCGCTGCTGGGGTGCAGCCTCGCCGCCGCGATCTGGAGGAGAGTGGTCTTGCCGGCGCCGTTGGGGCCAAGGATCACCCAGCGCTCGCCTTCGTTGACCTGCCAGTCGACCTTGTCCAGCAGGGTCTTTTTGCCTCGGACAACGCTGACGGAGTCCAATTCCAGAACATCACTCATAGGAATAGACACTAGGACAAAAAAGAGGCCGACTGATAACCGGTGTGACTGCACCAAAAGCATGACGTGCACCGGATCAGCGCCGGATGTGGGCGCCCTCAGCCAGTCGCCTGCAGGGGAGATGCAGGTGCCGTCCCGCTGCGGGGCTTGTGGTTGAGGAACAGCCCTGCCCGGAGGTACCAGTACGGCCAGGCCAGCCAGGCTGCTGCACCCGTAGCGATCCCGGCCCCCATCACGGCCATCCGCAGCCACTCCGGCCCCTCGAGAACGTAGCCTGCACCAGCAACCGGCAGTCCCGCCAGCAGCGCACCACCGATGAACCGGCCCAACCGGGACAGCTTTTGCGGGTATCCCTGTACACCGCGGAGGCGGCGGTGGACCACGAAAAGCCAGCCACCCTGGAGCGTGATGGACGCCACCGACACGGCCGTTGAGGTGTTGAAGTCCAGCACCCTGAGGACCAGCAGTGCGGAACTGGCGGCGCCGGCCGCACAGGCGGTGACGGTAAGCCATTTCACAGGCTCGGTCCACGCCGCCGGCGGCACCCGGCGGTGGACCCTGCAGGATGACGGGGATGACCAGAACGTTGAACACGGCGCCGGTAGCGTCGTTGATGGTGCCAAAAACGTACGGACCCCCGCGGGGAACTTCCACGGCGTACATGGCGGCGAGGGTCACAACCCCCACGGCCCCTGTGGCCGCCGCTGCGTAGGCGAAGCGTGACGCCGTGGTGTCACCGGGAATATCGGTCAGCTGGTCCACAGTGCCCTCCCGTGTCAGGATGCATCCAATAAGGTACCCAGCCCAAACCCATCGTAGGCCGGTGCCCACGACTTCGACAGAGGCGTCCGGGCCCCGTCCCCCGCTTCGCCCGGCGCAACAGATTCAAGGGAGCAGCCCCCCGCTGACTAAGATTGCAGGCATGACTTCGAACGTGACTGCGGTCAGCTATGGCCCGAATTTGACCGCAACCGGGATGGAGCAGCTGCAGTCCGTCCTCACCGGGCAGGGCGCCCAGGTGCTGTCTGCCTCCACCGCCGGTGACAGCCGCTACCAGGTCCACGCCACCGAATTGGCACTGCCGGACACCACCGCCGCCGGCCTTGCCGCCCTGCGCCGCGCCGTGGCCGATGCCGCCATCGACGGTTTTGATACGGCCCTGGTCCCGGCCGCCCTCCGCTCCGCCGCCCGGAAGCTGCTGATCATGGATGTTGACTCCACGCTGATCCAGCAGGAAGTCATTGAACTCCTGGCCGCTTACGCTGGCAAGCGCGAAGAGGTCGCCGCCGTTACCGAAGCCGCCATGCGCGGCGAGCTGGACTTCGCCCAAAGCCTGCACGCCCGCGTGGCGGTGCTCGCGGGGCTGCCGGCCGACGTCGTCCAATCCGTCCGGAACGAGGTGAAGCTCAGCGAAGGGGCGGCGGAGCTTGTGGCCGCCTTCAAGGCAGCAGGGCACGTGGTGGCCGTGGTGTCCGGCGGGTTCAACCAGATCCTGGAGCCCATCGCCGCGGAGCTGGGCCTGGACTACTGGCAGGCGAACGAACTGGAAATCGTGGACGGCGCCCTGACGGGCAAGGTGCTCGGCGCCGTCGTGGACCGCGCCGCCAAGGAGAAGTACCTGCGCGAATGGGCTGCTGCCGAAGGCATCGCACTGGAGCACACGATTGCCGTAGGGGACGGGGCCAATGACCTGGACATGCTGGGCGCTGCCGGCATCGGGGTGGCCTTCAACGCCAAGCCCGCTGTGCGCGCGGTTGCCGACGCCGCCCTGAACATGCCGTACCTGGACGCGGTCCGGCACGTGGCCGGCGTCTGAACAGGCGCTAGCGCGGGCGGGGACGCCCGGCAATCAGCCAAGCCAGGCCCCCGAACACATTGCCCACTACCAGCAGGACGAGCCACGCGTCCCGGGTCATTCCCCGGATCCGGCGGGGATCAGCCCGGGTGAAGTCGGCCAGGCAGTAGGCCCAGAAAATAACCGCGGCGGCCAGAACCAGCAACGGAAGCCAGAACATGGGCTGCCCAGGCGTCATGCCTTCATTATCGCCTGCCGCCTTCCCTTAAGACACGGGCTTTAAACGGGGCTGGCAGCCCGCGGCAATGTCCGGGACGGGCACGGCCGCGAGCTGCCAACTCAGGAGACGTCGGAGCTTAACTGGAAGCCGGCGGCGCGCCCTTGCCGAAGTAGTCTGCTCCACCCGCGTACTCGGTGTGGCCGGATTCGACGTCGGCGGTGGCCATCCCGGCCACAACCTGCGCGAATTCTTCCACGGAGTACAGCTTGCCTGCCTCAGCGCGGCGGGCCTCGATGGCACCCGGGGTGGAGCGGTCCAGCAGCGTGGCAGTGACCGTGCCTTCGATCATGTCACCGGACACCACCACGAGGGAGATTCCCTTTTCCGCCAGGTTGGGAATGAGCTCCCGCAGCGCGTCTTCGCCGGCGCGCTTGCTCCGGGCCACCGGCTCGTACGCGGCCATGGTGGGGACGGTGTTGATGAAGTGGGCCTGGTGGCTGGTGACGAACACCACGCGGGACCCTTCCTTCATCAGCGGCACCGCGGCGTTGAGCATGTTCACCTGGGCGTCGCGGTTCAGCTTGAGCGCGTAGTCCTCACCCATGCCGGTCTCCATGCCGCCGGAAGCGTTCAGGACCAGGATGTCCAGGGATCCGAAGTTCTCCATGGCGGCGCTGGCCAGGGCCTGTACGCCCTCCTGCGTGGTCAGGTCGGCGCCCACGGCGACGGCACGGCCGCCCGCGGCTTCGATTCCCTGGACCACCTTGTTGGCGCGGGGCGCCTTCTGGCGGTAGTTGACGACGACGGCGGCGCCCTCCGAGGCAAGAATCTTGGCGACGTCAGCGCCGATGCCCCGCGAGGATCCGGTAACGATGGCCGTCTTGTTGTCCAGCAGTCCCATGCATGCTTCCTTTGTTCGAAACGTCTAAATCGTTGTGGCCTGCAGTCCATCTTGCCAGCGACGGTTGCCGTATCCCCTTGTCCGGGTCCGACAAATAAGGACCGTGCGGCTAGTTCCTGCAGCGCAGGGGTCGGCGGGTCAGTGCCCCATGCCAAGGCCGCCATCCACCGGGATGACCGCACCCGAGATGTAGGCTGCTTCGTCGCTGGCGATCCAGCGGACCACATTGGCCACCTCGGAGGCCTCGGCGAAGCGCCCGGCGGGGATACTGGCCAGGTAGTCCTTCTGGGTGGCCTCGGGGAGTTCGGCAGTCATGTCGGTGTTGATAAAGCCGGGAGCCACTACGTTGGCGGTGATGCCGC
This sequence comes from Arthrobacter sp. E70, assembly GCF_058266945.1. NCBI lineage: Bacteria > Bacillati > Actinomycetota > Actinomycetes > Micrococcales > Micrococcaceae > Arthrobacter > Arthrobacter sp. E70. The sequence continues at coordinate 7,772 of NZ_JBYQFR010000008.1, forward strand.
GGGAGCCGAGTTCACGGGTCAGGGACCGGGCGATGCCCACCAGGCCCGCCTTGGACGCCGAGTAGTTGATCTGCCCGGGCGCACCGTACAGGCCGGACACGGAGGAAATCAGGACCACGCGGCCCTTGCGGAGCCGGATCATGCCCTTGGACGCGCGCTTGATGACCCGGAAGGCGCCGGTCAGGTTGGTGTCGACGACGGAAGTGAAGTCGTCCTCGCTCATGCGCAGCAGCAGCGTGTCCTTCGTGATGCCGGCGTTGGCCACCAGGACCTCCACCGGACCGTGGGCGGCTTCCACTTCCTTGAAGGCAGCGTCGACGGACGCTTCATCGGTCACGTCAGCCTTGACGCCCAGGATGCCTTCCGGCAGCTTCGCCTCGCTGCGGTACGTCACGGCCACCTTGTCCCCGTTGGCCAGGAACGCTTCCGCGATGGCCAGGCCAATGCCGCGGTTGCCGCCGGTGATCAGGACGCTGCGGGCGGCGGGAACTGCTTCAGTCATGGAGGGGCTCCGGAATCTGCGGCAGGCGGCGCCGCGGTAGCAAGGTGTGGTTTGGGCTGCCTTTGATCTTAGCGGCAGCCCCGGCGCGGGTTTGGGCAGCACTGCCGATGGTGCGAGAATTAAGGGAAGCCTTTGGAGCGTGATCAATCACCGTGACCCTTGAAAACCATGCGGGACACTCCGCGCCCGAAGAACCGGGACGGTTCTCGGGTGACACCGAGGTCCACAGCATTACCGATGCCGCGGCCGCGCACTCGGAAGACATGCGTGAGCGGATGATCAAGTACGCCCTGGCCATGGGCATCCGCATGGTGTGCCTGATCCTGATCTTCGTGCTGGATGGCTGGCTGAAGATCATTGCGGTGGCCGGAGCCGTCTTCCTTCCCTGGATCGCCGTGGTGATAGCCAATGGGAGCGACAAGGCGGAGGTCCACAGCGACCTGCTGCTTGACTCCGCTCCCCTGGCGGAGATTGAAAGCCCAGCCCTCCCTGTGGACGGTGAGGCCGGCAGCGCCGTGCTGCAGGGTGAACTCGTCAAGGACGATGAACCGGGGCCTGGAGAGGAGCGCCACGCATCATGAGCATCTTTGACTTCGCGGCAGGGACCGACGTCGAGTCCGAAGCCGGCGCCATCTGCTCCCGCAAGGCGTGCCGGGCGCAGGCGTCCTGGCAGTTGCTCTGGAACAACCCGAAGATCCACGAACCGGACCGCCGCAAGATCTGGCTTGCCTGTTCGGACCACCGGGACTGGCTCCAGGACTACCTGCAGACCCGCGGGCTGTGGAAGGAAACTGTGCCCCTCGAGGCCGACGGCACGGGCTCGATGGAGCAGGACATCTGAATGTACCGTTTCCTCTTCTCCAGCAAGTGGCTGGGCTACCTGCTGCTGGCCGCCATCTTTGCCACCGCGTGCGTCTTCCTGGGCCGCTGGCAGATGGACCGGAGGGCGGAGACGCTGGCCGAAATCAACCGGGTGGTTGCCAACTATTCCGCCACCCCGATTCCTTTCGCCCAGGCCAGCGACCAATTCAACCAGCTGGACCCTGCCAAGGAGTGGACCCAGGTGGAGCTCAAAGGCTCGTACCTCGCTGACGGCCAGCGCATTGTGCGGAACCGCCCGCTGAACGGCCAACCGGGCTACGAAGTAGTGGTTCCGTTTCGGCTGGCCACCGGCGAAACCGTCGTCATTGACCGGGGCTGGCTGCCGATCGGCAACAGGAATCCCGGCAGCCCGGACTCGGTGCCGGCACCTCCGTCCGGCGAAGTGACCGCCGTGGTCCGCCTGAAGCACGGGGAGCCGGAACTGCAGCGCGGGGCGCCGGAAGGACAGCTGGCCTCCATTGACCTCCCGACGTACGCCGCGCAGCTGGGTTATCCCCTCCGCACCGGCGCTTATGGCCAGCTTGCCTCCGAAACGCCGCCCGTCGCCGACATGCCGGTCCCGTTCCCCAAGCCGTCCACGGACGAAGGGACACATTTGTCCTACTCGCTGCAGTGGTTCGCCTTCGGCGTCCTGATGTTCGTCGGCTTCGGGTATGCCGCCCGGCAGCAGGCGCGCAATGCGGCCATTGACGCCGAGGACGAGGAGTTGGATGACGAAGGGACCGTCCATGCAGCGGTGACTGCCCGCCGTCGGCCGCCTGTCCAGCGCAAGCGGAAGAAGGCGACGGCCGAGGAAGAAGAGGACGCCCTCCTGGATGCGCAGGGGTACTGACGGATGACGGATGACGACGGCGGCCCGGTCGCCCTGGTGCGTTCGGCCCTGGTTACTGCCGGCATCGGCGACACCGTGCGCACCTTCGTGGCAGGGGTCCCTACGGCGGCCGCGGCCGCGGAAGCGCTGGAGTGCGACCTCGCGGCAATCACCAACAGCCTGATCTTCGACGTTGGTGGTGATCCGCTGCTGATCCTGGCTAGCGGCGCAGCGAGGGTGGACACCGCTTTGGTTGCCCGGCAGCTGGGAACGGGAAAGATCCGCCGCGCAACACCGCGTTTCGTCCTGGAACACACGGGCCAGGAGGTCGGCGGAGTGGCCCCGGTAGGCCACCCGAAGAGAATCAGGACCCTGCTCGACGAGTCCCTGCAGACCCACAGTCTCCTCTGGGCAGGAGCAGGTGACCACAAGTCCATGTTCAGCATCACCTACCGTGAGCTGCTCCGGATCACCGGAGCGCAGGAACTGCAGGTCCGCTAGGCCAGCGTAATCAGGTCCAGGTAGTCCTCGTTCCACAGGTCCTCGACGCCGTCGGGAAGCATGACCACGCGTTCGGGGTTCAGGGCTTCCACCGCGCCTTCATCGTGGCTGACCAGGACGACGGCGCCGGTGTAGTTGCGCAGCGCGCCCAGGATCTCCGCGCGGCTGGCTGGGTCCAGGTTGTTGGTGGGTTCGTCGAGGAGGAGGACGTTCGCGCTGGACGCCACGATGGTGGCGAGGGCCAGGCGGGTCTTCTCGCCGCCGGACAGCACGCCGGCGGGCTTGTCGACGTCGTCCCCGGAGAACAGGAATGAGCCGAGGATCCCGCGGACTTCGGCGTCCTTCATGTCGGGGGCAGCCGAGCGCATGTTCTCCAGCACGGTGCGGTTGTGGTCCAGGGTTTCGTGTTCCTGGGCGTAGTAGCCAACCTTGAGCCCGTGGCCGGGGATAACTTCGCCGGTGTCCGGGGTGTCCACCCCGGCGAGCATCCGCAACAGCGTGGTCTTGCCGGCGCCGTTGAGCCCCAGGATGACCACCTTGGAGCCGCGGTCGATCGCCAGGTCCACGTCGGTGAAGATCTCCAGGGAGCCGTAGGACTTGCTGAGCCCGTCCGCGGTCAGCGGGGTCTTGCCGCAGGGCGCCGGGTCCGGGAACCGCAGCGCTGCCACGCGGTCCTGCTCGCGGACCGCTTCCAGGCCGCTGAGCAGGCGTTCGGCACGCTTGGCCATATTCTGCGCGGCGACAGCCTTGGTCGCCTTGGCCCGCATCTTGTTGGCCTGGTCCATCAGGACCTGTGCCTTCTTTTCGGCGTTGGCGCGTTCACGCTTCCGTGCACGCTCGTCGGTCTCCCGCTGGATGAGGTAGCGCTTCCAGTCCATGTTGTAGAAGTCGATCTGGGCGCGGTTGGCGTCCAGCAGGAAGACCTTGTTGACCGTGGCTTCCAGCAGGTCGGTGTCGTGGCTGATGACGATCAGGCCGCCCTGGTGGTTCTTCAGGAAGTCACGCAGCCACGCAATGGAATCGGCGTCAAGGTGGTTGGTGGGCTCGTCCAGGAGCATTGTCTCGGCATCCGAATAGAGGATGCGGGCCAGCTCGACACGGCGCCGCTGGCCGCCGGAGAGCGTTTTGAGCGGCTGGTTCAGCAAGCGGTCCGGGAGTGCAAGGTTGGAACAGATCGAAGCAGCCTCGGCTTCGGCGGCGTAGCCCCCGGCGGCGAGGAATTCGGACTCCAGCCGGTCGTAACGGGCCATGGCCTTCCGCTGGACATCCGCGTCCTCGCTGGCCATTTCGTCGTGCGCCTTCCGGAGCTTCCCGACGACGATATCGAGGCCACGTGCCGACAGGATCCTGTCCCGGGCGAGCTGTTCCATGTCAGGCGTGCGTGGATCCTGGGGCAGGTAGCCGATTTCGCCGCTGCGGGTCACCTTGCCGGCGGCGGGCAGCCCTTCGCCGGCAAGGACCCGGGTCAGGGTGGTCTTGCCGGCACCGTTCCGCCCCACCAGCCCGATTTTGTCTCCCTTGTCGATGCGGAAGCTCACCTGGTCCATCAGGAGCCGGGCGCCGGCACGCAGTTCAAGATCCTGGACAGTAATCACAGCAGGTAAGGCCTTTCAGCAAGGGGGTGGGCCGCCACCCCCGAGGCGTCAGGGGCATGGGCGGCAACGGGCCGCAGAACGGCCCATCCAAGTCTACCGTTGGTCCGCCTGCACCAACGACGGCGGGCTGCCGCGGCGGACGCCCAGGGCTTAAACCGCCCCGGCACCGCCGGCACCCGGCAAGAATGGAGACATGCATTTCGATCGCTTGCTGCAAATCCGCCGTATTTACGCGCAGCAGGCTGCCCTGGAGCTACCCCGGGGCAGGGAGATCGCCGAACGCTGGCCGGAAGCAGACGTCGTGCTGGTCGACAACCACTGGAACATCCCGGAGGTACACGGCGACGAAGCGAACGTGCCGCGCTGGTCCCGGATCAAGACCGAAGCGCTGGTTCTCGGCGTCAAGAAAGCATTGACTGTTAAGCCGAACGGCCGCTCCGCCGACTTCATTGCCCCTTCGAGTGCGAACGGGTGCGCCATGGCTTGCGCCTACTGCTACGTCCCCCGGCATAAGGGTTACAGCAACCCGGTCACAGTGTTCGCGAACATTGACCAGATCGCCGGGGCGGTGGAGCGGCATGCCGTGCGCCAGGGTTTGAAGCTGGAGCCCAACCAGTGTGATCCCGAGCTATGGGTGTACGACATCGGAGAAAACAGCGACTGCTCCGTGGACGCGCTGATCAGCGGGAACGTGGAGGACCTCGTGACGCTCTTCCGCGATATCCCCACCGCGAAGCTGTCGTTCGCCACCAAGTACGTCAATCCCGCCCTGCTGGACTGGGACCACGGCGGACACACAAGGATCCTGTTTTCACTCATGCCCGCGCAGTTGGCGAAATCGGTGGACGTCAGGACGTCGCCGGTGTCCGATCGCATGGCAGCCATCAACGACTTCGTCGACGCCGGTTATGAGGTGCACGTGAACTTCTCCCCCGTGATCGTCACGGACACTTGGCTCAGCGACTGGGCTGAACTGCTGCGGGAACTCGATGCCACGCTCTCGGCCGCCGCCAAGGCCCAGCTGGCGGCGGAGATTATCTTCCTCACCCACAACGAGCAGTTGCACGAGGTCAACCTGGGCTGGCACCCCCAGGCCGAACGAGTGCTCTGGCGCCCGGACCTGCAGGAATCCAAGGTGTCCTCCAACGGCTTCACGAACGTCCGCTACCGTGCCGGAACCAAGGCGCGGTACGTCAGGCAGCTCACCGACCTGGTCGGCAGCATCGCGCCGTACTGCCGTATCCGCTACGCGTTCTGAGGCTTAAACTGGCCAGATCATGACTGGCGCCCGTTCCCGCCTCCTGGTCTGGTCCGTCATCCTGGCGGCCCTCCTTTCCGGCTGCACACCCGCCGTCGGACTCCACGAGGCCGCCACCGTCGCCCCGGCTCCTTCTTCCTCCGCCCCGGCCCCTGCCGCCGCGGCCACATCCGCTCCTGCTTCCACGTCCGGGCCGGAGCCCCCGGCATCTCCGACGCCCTCTCCGGCTCCCACGCCACCCCCGGCTCCGCAGCCATTCGCCCTCAACCTCTACCAGGAGGGCGACTTCGTGCCGCAGTACACGTTCGACTGGTGCGTCGCGGCGAGCATCCAAATGGCGCACAACCTGATCGATGCCACCGGAACCGCCACCTGGTCCGACCGCACCCAGCAGGGCACCCTGTGGGAGATGGCGCGGGCGCGGTCGTCAGACTCCTTCAACGGCGCCAACCCCTATGGCTGGGCGGACATCCTGGCCCAGTCCGGGATGGGGCCTTATGGCCTCGTCAGCATCGCGGACTATGGCACCGCGCTGCGCACCGCTGCCCGCGCCCTCACCGATACCGGCAGGCCGGTGGGACTGGTCATGTGGAGTGGCCGCCACGCCTGGGTAATGAGCGGGTTCGAGTCGATCGGCGATCCCCGGCAATTCGCGGACTTTTCGGTGACCGGCATCCGCGTGCTGGATCCGCTCTACCCCTACGGCAGCGGGCAGTGGGGACCCTCGCCCCCGCCGAACAGCCTGCTCAGCCCGGAGCAGCTCGCCACCCAGTTCGTCGTACGCGAGCCCCGGCGGTGGAGCAGCAACCTCCCCGCCGGCTACCTGCTGGTGCTGCCGCTCCCTGCCTGAGCAGCCTTCCTTCATATGCACCCTCAAAGTCCCGGCGCGGCAGGATTGTGTCCAGCCCTCAGCGCCGGCCCCTTGTCTTAGTAGGCAGCCTACAAAATGACGGCCACCCCGCCCCGGTAACGTCGGCAGTACATGAGATTCCGCTTGTACAACCCCGACAGGACAGCCATGAGCAGCACCGAAACCCCCACCACCAACAGTCCCCGCACGCAACGCCGCCGGTGGAACGGCACAGACCTCGGACTGATCGCCGTCTTCGCCGCCCTGGTGGCCGGCGCAGCCCTGGTGCCGGGCCTGGCCCTGAACGGCTTCGGCGTCCCCATCACCTTCCAGACCCTGGCTGTGATGCTCACCGGACTGGTGCTTGGACCCGCCCGCGGATTCGCCGCCGTCGGCCTCTACACCCTGCTCGGCCTCGCCGGCCTGCCCATCTTCAGCCAGGGCCGCAGCGGCCTCATCATCCTCGCCGGGCCCTCCGCGGGATACATCATCGCCTTCCCCATCGCCGCGGGAATCGTGGGATGGCTGGCCACCGTGGTGATCCGGCGGACCACCAAGGCGCGCGCCCTGTGGTTCTTCCTGTCAGCCACGGCCACCAGCGTTGTGGTGGTGCACTCCCTGGGCATCCTTGGCATCGCCCTGAACTCCAAGGCCACCATCGCCCAGGCCTTCATCAGCGACCTGGTCTTCTACCCTGGGGACATCATCAAGAACATCCTCGCCGCCGCCATCGCCGTCGCGCTGCACCGCGCCTTCCCCGACGTCCTGGTCCGCCGCGTTCGGCGCACCGCAATCCCCGCCGCAAAGGCCTAGGACCGAACCATGCCCGCAGTGATCTTCGACCAGGTGGCAATCGCCGTCGAACGCGACGACTCTCCGCAGCCCAAGGTCCTCCTCGATGCGGTCAACCTGCGCCTGGACGAAGCCCGGGTGGGCGTCATCGGCGCCAACGGATCAGGAAAGTCCACCATGCTGCGGCTGGTCAACGGGCTCATCCAGCCCACCGCGGGCACGGTCACGGTCGACGGCGACGACACCGTTCGTGCCGTGCGGAAAGTCCGCCGGAACGTCGGCTTCGTCTTCACCGATCCCCTCTCGCAACTGGTGATGCCCACCGGCAGGGAAGACGTGGAACTCTCGCTGCGGCGTTCGGTGCGCAACGGCGCCGAGCGGCGCGCCCACGCCGAGGCTGCGCTCGAGCGTCTTGGCCTGCTGCCCCTGGCCGACCAGAGCATCTACGAACTCTCCGGCGGGGAGCGGCAGCTGATGGCGCTCGCCGCCGTCCTGGCCGTAGACCCGAAAGTCCTGGTGCTCGATGAGCCGTCCACCCTGCTGGACCTGCGCAACCGGGAACTGCTCCGCCGGACCTTGGCGGGCCTGGACCAGCAGATCATCATGTCCACCCACGACCTCGACCTCGCCATGGACATGGACCGTGTGCTGGTCATCGAACAGGGCCGGGTGGCGTTCGACGGCGATCCGGCGGACGCCGTGGCGGCCTACCGTTCCTGGAGCCTTGAAGGCCTCGGCGCCCCAGGACCCGGTGCCCCAGGGCAGGACATCCGGTGAGGGCGCACGGCTTCCTGCTGGCCAACTACGTGCCGGGCGATTCCGTCCTCCACCGCTGCCCGCTGGGACTGAAGTTCCTCCTGGTCTTTGCCTGCGGCCTGGCATCCTTCATCATTGTGGACTGGCGGATCTCCGCTGCCATGCTGGTGGTCCTTTGCGGCCTCTTCCTGCTGACCGGCGCCGGCGCGAAGCGGCTCTGGCGCGCGGTCCGTCCCCTCGCCGCGGTGCTGCTGGTGATCGGCGCGTTCCAGTGGTGGCAGCTGGGCGCCCCCACGGCCGCCCGGATCGTCCTCAACATCCTCGTCTGCATCGTCGCCGCCTCCCTGCTCACCGCCACCACCCCGGTGCAGCGGCTGCTGGACGGTGTGGTCAAGGCGGCCGGGCCGTTCCGGAGGCTGGGCGCGGACCCCGAGCGCTTCGCACTCACCATCGGCATCATGCTGCGAAGCATCCCCTACATCGCCGGCACGTTCTCGGATGTCAGGGATTCCGCCCGGGCCCGGGGACTGGAGCGGAACCCCCGCGCGCTGGTGCTTCCCGTGTTCATCACCTCAGTGGCGTTCGCCCGCCAGACAGGCGAAGCGCTGGCCGCCCGGGGGCTCGCCGAAGCGGAGGATTGAGGCGCTTCAAGCGTCAGCGGGACAGCGGCCGCTGGTACTCCAGCAAGGCTGCAGTCCCCATACCGCCGGCCATGCTGATCATGGCCAGCCCCAGGCTTCCCGGCGTCGCCGACCTGCGCGCCTGCGCCAGCAGCCGCGTCACCAGGACGGCGCCGGATGCACCGTAGGCGTGGCCCAGCGCGAGTGCCCCGCCGTCCAGGTTCGCCCGCGCGGACGGGATTCCCAATTGGTCCAGGCACGCCAGGGTTTGGGATGCGAAGGCCTCGTTGAACTCCACCAGGTCTACCTGGGCCGCCGTCACGCCTGCCGTGGCCAGCACGTCACGGGCGGCCACGGCAGCGCCGATGCCCAGGACACCGGGGGCAACGCCGGCAGTTCCGGTCCCGCGCACCAGCAGTGCGTCTTCAGCCCCCAGCTGCCGGGCCCGCGCCAGAGAGGTGACCACGACGGCGGAAGCAGCGTCCGCGTCACGGCAGGAGTTCCCGGCCGTGACAGTTCCCCCGGGAACGAAGGCGGCAGGGAAACGGCCCATGAGGGCGGTCGTCAGGCTGCGGCGCGGGCCGTCATCCACAGACACGGTTCCCCCGTCGACGGCCAGGGGCACCAGCTCGGCATCGAACACGCCATCCTTGGCGGCAGCGAGGGCTTTTTGATGGCTGGCCAGGGCGAACGCATCCTGCCGGTCCCGGCCGACGCCGTATTCGGTCGCCACGGTCTCCGCAGCGACGCCCATGTCCGGATCGCCGTAGCTTTCCGGCACGAACTGTGCGCGGCTGTAGAACTCCGGGCCGCCGTCGTCATTCCGGTGGGCACGCAGGGGGGCCGTGCTGGTGCTCTCCACGCCGCCTGCCAGGTACAGCGGGCTGCCGCCCGCTGCCACCAGCCGCGCGGCGAGCACGATGGCGTCCAGGCCTGAACCGCATTGCCGGTCCACCGTGAGTCCCGGCACGCCCACCGGAAGTCGCGCCTCCAGCAGGGCCAGCCGGGCGACGTTCCCGCCGCCGCCCACGGCATTGCCGATCACGACGTCATCGACGGATCCAGCGTCCAACCCTAGGCTGGACACGAGTTCGCGCAGGACCGGGGCCAGCAGTTCGTGGGCCCGCAGCGTCCGCAGGGCCCCGTTCGTGCGGCAGACCGGGGTCCGCCGGGCCGCGATGATGACCGGCTGGCGTTCAGGGGGAAGGAGCTCAGCCGGCAAGGGCGCGCACCCTGGGGTCTCGGGAATCGATCCAATCCAGCAGCAGGTTCCGGCTGACCTTGCCGCGGTCCGTGACGGGCAGTTCGGCGAGGAGGAAGTACTGCAGCGGCCGCTTGTCCCGGGCCAGGATGTTCTCCAGGCCTGCGCGCAGTTGGGTGGCGGTGATCCCGCCCTGCGAGGGGACCACACCCGCCACCACCCGCTGGCCGCGCAGGTCATCGGGCATCCCCGCGGCGACCGCCGCGCCCACGCCGGGAACGGCGGCCAGTGCCAGTTCCACCTCGTGCGGGTAGACATTCCTGCCCGCGGTGAGGATCATGTCCGCGCGTCGGCCGAGGATGTGCAGCTCGCCCGCCTGCAGGTAGCCCTGGTCCCCCACGGTGAACCAGCCGTCGAAGGACCGCAGTGCCTCTCCGTCGTCGCCCCAGAGGTAGCCGTTGCTGACCATTCCGCTGCGGACGCAGATGTTTCCGTAGGCTCCCTCCGGCACCTCGGCCCCGCCGTCATCAAGGATCCGGACGTCAACACCCGGGAACGGACGGCCGATGCCGGTGCCTCCCGCGGCCAACTCTCCGGCTGCAAGTCCCACGCCCGAGACAAAGCTCAGTTCGGAAGCACCGTAGTACTCGTAGATCGTGGCATGGGGCGCCCACCTCCGCGCCGCCTCCAAAGTGCGGGCGTCAAGCTTGGATCCGGCGCAGATGATCGTCCGGATGCCGGAGGCGTCAACGCAGCCCGTCATCCCCCGTTCGCTGAGCATGCGCAGCATGGTGGGGACCAGGACCAGCCGGGTCACGCGGTCATGGGTGATCGCTGCGTGGACGTCGCCGACGTCGAAGGTTTCGAGGGCCTGGAACTCGGAGCCGGCATAAAGGCATTCGGCGAGGGCGTAGAGGTTCAGGCTCGCCGCGAGCGGACCCGGCGCAAGGGTCACATCGTCGTGGCGGAGGTCGAAGAACTGGATGGAGGCGTCGAAGGACTGCTGCCAGGACCGGCGGGACCGGGTGAAGGCCTTCGGCACGGAGGTGGTGCCGGAGGTGAGGCCGATGAGGAAACTGGACTCCGGTGGGCCGTCGGCCAGGGTGTCGTCCGGGGATACAGGGGCAACGGCCGCACACGCCTCCACCCGGCGGGCAATGTCCTCCTGCAAGGCCGTAGGCCAGGCGGGGTCCAGGACTGCGCACTGGCGGCCGCCGGCCACCGCGGCTGCAAAGGACACGGCAAAGTGCACCGAGTTGGCTTCGCAAAGGGTGGTGACCGACTTCGTTTCCGCCACCATGGCCGCCGCTTCATCCCGCAGCGTTGCCCAGTCAAGGCGGCGGCCGGCAAGCACGACGGCGGTGTCGTGCGGCCGCTCTTCCGCCCAGCGCTGGATTCTGTTCAGGAAAGGCACGCACCAACTTTACCGGCCGGCACGGGTTGAGCGGCGGGCCGGTGGGTATTGTGACTTTATGAGTTTCAATGACAACGTGCAGCTGGATCCGTCACAGGTCCAGGACCGGCGCGGCATGGGCCGGGGAGTGAAGGTTGGCGGCGGGATCGGCGGCGGCCTGGTGCTGCTCGTTGCGCTCCTGCTGGGCATCAACCCCAATATGCTCGGCGGCCTCACTCAGGACACCGGCACTGGACAGTCCCAAGGCACCGCACCGGCCTGCAGTACCGGCGCGGACGCTGATGCCCGCCTGGATTGCCGGATCACCGGCACGGTCAACAGCCTCAATGCGTTCTGGCCCGGCTACCTGCAGCAGTACAACGTGCAGTATCCGCGGCCGGAAGCTGTGATCTTCAGCGGTGGCACCAACACCGGTTGCGGCGCAGCCACCTCCGACGTGGGCCCGTTCTACTGCCCCACGGACACTACCGCCTACTTCGATCCGGGCTTCTTCCAGGAACTTGTGGACCGGTTTGGTTCCTCAGGCGGCCCGCTGGCGCAGGAATACGTGGTGGCCCACGAATTCGGACACCACGTCCAGAACCTGCTGGGCGACCTGAACCGGGCGCAGCAGGATCCGCAGGGTCCGGAGTCGGGCTCCGTCCGTACCGAACTGCAGGCCGACTGCTATGCGGGCCTGTGGGCCAAGTACGCTTCCACGACGCCGGACCCGAACACCGGGCAGCCATACCTGGAGCCCCTGACTCAACAGGATGTGAACGACGCCCTGTCGGCAGCTGCGTCCGTGGGCGATGACCGGATCCAGAAGGCAGCGACGGGCAGGGTCTCCCCCGAAGGCTGGACGCACGGTTCCAGTGAGGAACGCCAGCGCTGGTTCTCCCGCGGATACGAGTCGGGCGACATCAAGCAGTGCGACACCTTCTCCGCCGCCACCCTCTAACCCCGTCGACTGCTCCGTAACGGCCCTTTTAAAGGGTCAAAACGGCAGTTACGCAGCAATCGATTTAAGCGCGACGACGACGGCCGGTTGCCTTTCCTGTGAAAGGCAACCGGCCGTCGTCGTACTTATAGCAATGGGGACTTAGATGTTGAACCCGAGGGCCCGCATCTGGTCCTTGCCGTCGTCCGTGATCCGTTCCGGACCCCACGGCGGCATCCATACCCAGTTCAGGCGCCAGTCGTCAACGACGCCGTCCAGGGCCTTGCCCACCTGCTCTTCGAGAACGTCGGTGAGCGGGCAGGCAGCAGTGGTGAGCGTCATATCGATCAACAGCGCACCGTCGTCCTCGGAGTACTTCAGGCCGTAGAGCAGCCCGAGGTCCACAACGTTGACGCCAAGCTCAGGATCGATGACGTCCTTGAGCGCCTCTTCGACGTCCTCCAGGGCCGTGCGGCCCGGCGTGATTTCGGTCATGGCAAGTCCTTACTAGGCCTGTGCTGCGGCCGCAGCCGCGATGCTGGCAGCGCCGGCGCCCTTGGCGTAGCGGTCGTAGCCCTCTTCCTCAAGGCGGTCGGCGAGTTCGGGACCGCCCTCTTCGACAACCTGGCCGTCCACGAACACGTGGACGAAGTCAGGCTTGATGTAGCGCAGGATGCGCGTGTAGTGCGTGATCAGCAGCGTACCCATGTTGCCTGCGGCATGGGCACGGTTGACGCCCTCGGAGACGATCTTGAGCGCGTCGACGTCCAGGCCGGAGTCGGTCTCGTCCAGGACGGCGAACTTGGGCTTGAAGAGCTCCAGCTGCAGGATCTCCACGCGCTTCTTCTCGCCGCCGGAGAAGCCTTCGTTGACGTTGCGCTGCGCGAAGTCGGCGTCGATGCGCAGCTTCTCCATGGCATCCTTGACGTCCTTGGTCCAGGTACGCAGCTTGGGTGCTTCGCCGTCGATTGCGGTCTTGGCGGTGCGCAGGAAGTTGGTCATGGTGACGCCGGGAACTTCCACCGGGTACTGCATGGCCAGGAACACGCCGGCGCGGGCGCGCTCGTCAACGCTCATCGCCAGGACGTCTTCGCCGTCCAGGGTGATGGTGCCGCTGGTGACGGTGTACCGGGGGTGGCCTGCGATGGTGGAGGCCAGGGTGGACTTGCCCGAACCGTTGGGGCCCATGATCGCGTGGGTCTCACCGGTGCGGATGGTCAGGCTGACGCCCTTCAGGATCTCCTTGGTGCCCTGTTCCGTCTCAATGCTGACGTGCAGGTCCTTGATCTCAAGAGTTGACATGCTCTTCTTTCTTTTAGCTCGTAAGTCTGGTGCTGGCGGCGGTCAGTAGTTGTCTACTGCCGCGCCGTTCAAAACGTTGGTGACGTCCACGTAGACGTCGTCGCCATCGAGCTCGACGGCGAACACCGGAACGGGATCGTAGGCGGGCAACTGCAGTGGCTGGCCGCTGCGCAGGTCGAACTGCGAACCGTGGCCCCAGCATTCGATGGCGCAGCCTTCCACGTCGCCTTCGGACAGGGAAATGTCCGCGTGCGAGCAGGTGTCGCCGATGGCGTGGATTTCGCCCATCGAATCCCGGACCACGGCCACGGGGTAACCGTCGACCAGGATGCGCAGCGCCTGCTTGACCTTGATGTCACTGGCGCTGCAGACCAGCTGGCCCTTGGGGGTCCCGCTCATACGTTCCTGCCTGTCCTCTAGTTGTCCGTGGCCGCGAGTTCGCGTTCCACAGCCTCGGTCAGCCGCTCTTCGAGGGCCGGGACCTTGATCTGCTGGATGATCTCATTGAGGAAGCCGCGGACCACCAGGCGGCGCGCAACGTCCTCGGGGATGCCGCGGGCCATCAGGTAGAACAGGTGCTCGTCGTCGAAGCGGCCGGTGGCGCTGGCATGGCCTGCGCCCTCGATCAGGCCTGTCTCGATTTCGAGGTTCGGCACGGAGTCCGCCCGGCAGCCGTCCGTCAGCACCAGGTTCTGGTTCTTCTCGTACGAGTCGGTGCCTTCTGCCTGCTTCTGGATCAGGACGTCACCAACCCAGACCGTGTGCGCGCCCTTGCCCTGCAGTGCGCCCTTGTACAGGACGTTGGACTTGCAGTTGGCGACGTTGTGGTCCACGAAGGAGCGGTGCTCCAGGTGCTGGCCGGCGTCGGCGAAGTACAGGCCGAGGAGCTCGGCCTCGGCGCCCTCACCGGCGAACCGGACGTTGGAGTTCAAGCGCACGATCTTGCCGCCCAGGGAAACCGCGATGTGCTTGTAGACGGCGTCCTTGGCCACCTCGGCATCATGCTGCGCCAGGTGCTTGGCGTCGTCCTCCCAGAGCTGCACCGAAACCACGGTGAGCTGGGCGCCTTCGCGGACCAGGATCTCCACGTTGCCGTTGTGGTCGGCGGAACCGTCGTGTTCGATGATGACGACGGCGCGGCTGTTTGCTCCGGCTTCGATCACGTGGTGCGAGTTGGTGCGGCGGCCTGCGCCGTTGCCGGTCAGGACGAGGCGCACGGGCGCGTCCAGCTCGGCGTTCTCCGGGATGGAGATGAGCTGGGCTTCCTCCGCGTTGGCGGAGGCGACGACGGCGGCCCGGTCGGCAGGGACCAGGGTGGCGCCGCGCGGGGCCTCGCCGGCGCGGAGCACGCGCTGCACTACGGCAGCGGGTGCCTCGACCGAAACGGCCAGGGCGCTGTCTTCCGCGCCAGCGTCGGAGAGCAGGTTGGCCAGTTCACGGACCGGGGTGAAACGCCATTCCTCTTCCCGGCCGTTCGGCAGGGCGAAGTCGGCCACATCGTGGCTGGTCAGGCGCTCTGCGCGGGAGGCCATGACCTGCACGCCATGGCTGTGGTGGCGGTCCACCTTGGAGGCGACGAGTTGCTCGCCCTCCTCGGTGAAGCCGGCGATCGACGGTGCGCCGATGCGCGCCTTTTCAGTAGTTGCTTCGGCAGTCATTAACCGACGGATCCTTCCATCTGGAGTTCGATGAGGCGGTTCAGCTCAAGGGCGTATTCCATGGGCAGTTCGCGGGCGATCGGCTCGATGAAGCCGCGCACGATCATGGCCATGGCCTCGTCCTCGGGCATGCCGCGGGACATGAGGTAGAACAGCTGCTCCTCGCTGACGCGGGAGACGGTTGCCTCGTGTCCCAGCTGGACGTCGTCCTCACGGATGTCGATGTACGGGTAGGTGTCGGACCGGGAGATGGTGTCCACCAGCAGCGCGTCGCAGCGCACCGTGTTGGCGGAGTGCTTGGCACCCTCGCGGACCTGGACCAGGCCGCGGTAGGCTGCGCGGCCGCCGCCGCGGGCCACCGACTTGGAGATGATGGAACTCTTGGTGTTCGGCGCGATGTGAACCATCTTGGATCCGGTGTCCTGGTGCTGGCCCTCGCCGGCGAAGGCGATGGACAGGGTCTCACCCTTGGCGTGCTCGCCCACGAGGTAGACGGCCGGGTACTTCATGGTCACCTTGGAACCGATGTTGCCGTCGATCCACTCCATGGTGGCGCCTGCTTCACAGACGGCGCGCTTGGTCACCAGGTTGTAGACGTTGTTCGACCAGTTCTGGATGGTGGTGTAGCGGACGCGGGCGCCCTTCTTGACGACGATCTCGACGACGGCGGAGTGCAGGGAGTCCGACGTGTAGATCGGGGCCGTGCAGCCTTCGATGTAGTGGACGTAGGAGTCCTCGTCGGCGATGATCAGGGTCCGCTCGAACTGGCCCATGTTTTCCGTATTGATGCGGAAGTAGGCCTGCAGCGGGATCTCCACATGGACGCCCTTGGGCACGTACACGAAGGAGCCGCCGGACCATACGGCGGTGTTCAGCGAGGCGAACTTGTTGTCACCGACAGGAATGACGGTGCCGAAGTACTCCTGGAAAATCTCCGGGTGCTCCTTCAGCGCGGTGTCGGTGTCCAGGAAGATGACGCCCTGGGCTTCGAGGTCCTCGCGGATCTGGTGGTAGACCACCTCGGACTCGTACTGCGCGGCGACGCCGGAGACCAGGCGGCTGCGCTCAGCTTCCGGGATGCCCAGCTTCTCGTACGTGTTGCGGATGTCCTCGGGCAGGTCTTCCCAGGTGGCAGCCTGCTTCTCGGTGGAGCGGACGAAGTACTTGATGTTGTCGAAGTCGATGCCGGAGAGGTCAGCACCCCAGGTGGGCATGGGCTTGCGGTCGAAGTACTTCAGGCCCTTCAGGCGGAGGTCGAGCATCCACTCGGGCTCGCTCTTCTTGGCCGAAATGTCCCGGACTACCTCTTCATCGAGACCACGCCGTGCATTGGCGCCGACGTCGTTCTTGTCGGCCCAGCCGTACTCGTAGTTGCCGATGCCGTGGAGCTCGGGATTCTTTTCCAGAATCTCCGAGATCACAGTGTTTTCGGCTACTGCTTTCTCTGATAGTTGGTCCGTCATCACGGCCTTTCTTGCTGATGGTTGGTTACTTCATCCAGGCTGGCGGGGGCTGCCTCCGGCACGGTGGCCGGTTTGGCAGACAGCCTGCCTGTAGGAATGTGGGTGGTGCACACGTGTCCGCCGCGGGCCAGGGTGGAAAGCCGCCGGACGTCAACTCCCACCAGCCTTGAAAAGACTTCGGTTTCGACGTCGCAGAAGACGGGAAAGCGGGCCGCGAGCTGCTGGATGGGGCAGTGGCCCTGGCACAGTTGGACGCTGGAAAGCGCGGCCGGCAGGGGCGCTTTGGCTTCAATGGAAGCGGTGGAGGCTACGAAGTTGTCCCGGCTCAAGGCCGCCGACAAGGCTGCTGCGCGGTCGCGGACATCGGTCCCGGCTTTTTCGATTTCCGGTGCGTAGCGCTTTTCCATGTCGGCGAAGCGCTCGACGGCGAAGGCGCGGACGGCGTCCGGACCGGCGACCTTTTGCAGTTGCTGGAGTGCGAGGGCGGCGATGTCCAGGTAGTCGTTGCCCAGGCTGGACTGGCCCTGGGAGCTGAGGACGTAGCGGCGGGCGGGGCGGCCTGCACCGGCGCCGGGCCTGGCGATGCGCTTCACTTCGATCACGCCCGCGCGGGAGAGGTGGTCCAGGTGCCGGCGCACGGCAGCGGGGGTGAATCCGAGCATGTCGCCGAGTTCGGCCGCGCTGACGGGGCCGTGTTCCAGGACCGCCGAAAGGACGCGGTCACGGGTCCGCTCGTCGGCGTCAGCCACTGGGCTGGATCCCGCGGGACCGGGCCCGGCGACGGGCGCAGCTGTAGCGTTGGTCATGGAATACACAACACAATCATGTCGTAATTTACTCCCGCACTCCAGTAAGGGCAGGCTGACCTTGGGTGCGCACCGATTATGACCAGGCCGCGACTCCGCCGACCGGCAGCGCCCTCCCCGCACCGGCCGGGGCGCCGGTAAATACTACATCCCGTAGAATACTGTGGTGCGATCCCCCCAATCCCCTGTCTTGTCCATCCATGGGCTCATCAAGGACGTTGGCCCCCTCTCCAGCCTGGACGGCAAAATGCTGCGGGTGGTGAGTGACGTCTCACTCGTTGCGGAGCGCGGGCAGGTTACAGCCCTGCTGGGGGCCAACGGTGCGGGAAAAACCACCACCTTGGAATGCGCGCAGGGACTGCAGAAGCGCAGCGGCGGCACCATTTCCCTGCTGGGCCAGGACCCTGCCACGGCAGGGGCGGACCTGCGCTCCAGGGTGGGTGTCATGCTGCAGGACGGCGGGCTCCCGCCGTCGGCCCGTCCCCTGCCTCTACTGCGCCACATCGCCGGACTCTATGCGCGGCCCTGGCCGGTGGAAGACCTGGTGGGCCGGCTTGGCATCGACACCTTCAGCAGGACTGGTGTCCGCCGCCTTTCCGGCGGGCAGAAGCAGCGCCTGGCGCTCGCGGCGGCCCTGATCGGCCGGCCGGAAGTGCTCTTCCTGGACGAGCCCAGCGCGGGCCTCGACCCGCAGTCCCGGCAGCTCGTGTTCGACCTGATCGCCGAACTCCGCGATGGCGGCATGGGAATCATCCTCACCACGCACCTGATGGACGACGCGCAGCGCCTCGCGGACTACGTGTACATCATCGACGGCGGCCGGAACGTTGCCGAAGGAACCGTCCAGGAGCTCCTGCAGCGAAACCCCGGTGCAGACCAGGGCACGGAACACGTGCGGACCCTGGTTTTCGAGGGCCCGCCGGGCCTGGACCTTTCCCTGGTGCTGCCGGGCGGCGTGGATGTCTCCGAACCCCGCGCCGGCAGCTACACGGTGACCGGGACCCTAACGCCCCGTCATCTCTCGGCCCTGGCCCAATGGTGGGACCAGCAAGGCATCATGCCCGCGTCAATGAGCCTCCAGGCGCGTAGCCTTGAAGACGTCTTTTTGGATATTTCGGGAAAGGACATCCGATGAGCCCGGCGGCGACGCAGCAAATGCAGCAGCCCGCGTCCCTCCTGCGGCGGGTCCTGCTGCAGGGCAAGTACGAGGCATTGACGATGCTCCGCAATGGCGAGCAGCTGATTCTCGCCGTCGTGCTCCCCCTGCTGGCGCTTGTCGGGCTGACGGTGACTCCCTTCCTGGACGGGATGGGCGACAGCCGGATCAACGTTGCCGTTCCGGGAATCCTGGCTCTGTGCGCCATGTCCACGGCGTTTACGGGCCAGGGCATCGCCACCGGCTTTGACCGGCGTTACGGAGTCCTGCGCTTCCTGTCCACCACGCCCTTGGGCCGTGGCGGCCTCATCGCCGGCAAGATGCTGTCCGTGCTGGCCGTCCTCTGCCTGCAGGTAGTGGTGGTGGGGGTTGTTGCCCTGGCACTGGGCTGGCAGCCGGTGGCAGCCGGGTGGCTCCCCGGCCTGGCCCTCCTGGCCCTGGGTGCCGCAGCCTTCACCGCGCTTGGCCTGCTGGTGGCCGGGACAGTACGCCCGGAAGCCACCCTGGCCATCACCAACCTGCTGTGGATCCTGCTTGGGGCCATGGGCGGCATTGTCATCCCCGCCGAAAGGCTGCCCGCCGCGGCCCAGGCCGTGGTGCACTTCCTGCCCTCCGGCGCGCTGGGCGAGTCCATGCGCGCGGCCTTCCTTGGTGGTGCCCTCAACGGCGGCGCCGCCATCATCCTGTTGCTCTGGACGGTTATCGCCGGCGCAGCAGCCATCCGTTGGTTCAAGTGGAATTGAGATCATTGTGAGCACGGCTTCACGCCTCCCCCAGCTGGCCGGCCGACTGGCATCACGGCTGCCGCGCACCGTCGACGCCCGCGTCCGCCGGCTCGCCGTCGCCTCCCTGATTGGCCAGACCCTGCTGGTGGTCACCGGGGGCGCGGTCCGCCTGACCGCGTCCGGCCTGGGCTGCCCCACCTGGCCCCGCTGCACCTCAGACTCCCTGGTCAACACTCCGGAGATGGGCATCCACGGCTTCATCGAATTCGGGAACCGGCTGCTGACCTTCGCGCTTGCCGCGGTGGCCGCCCTGATGCTGGTGTACCTGTGGAACCTGAGGAAGGAACGCAAGGACCTGTTCCTGCTGGCCCTGGGACTGCTGGCCAGCATCCCGGCCCAGGCCGTGATCGGCGGGGTCACCGTGCTGACCAACCTCAACCCCTGGGTGGTGGGCCTGCACTTCCTGGTCTCCATGGCCCTGGTGGTCTTTGCCACCCTGCTGGTCAACCGCGCCTACGGGCGGACCGGCCGCTTCCTGTCCGCCCGGCACCAGGCACTGCCGGGCCTGCTGCGTCCGGTGACGGCCGCCGTCGCGCTTTTCTCCGCCGTTGCCGTGATGCTGGGAGTCGTGGTGACGGGTGCGGGCCCCCACGCCGGCGACGCCGACGCTCCGCGCAACGACCTGGACTGGGACCTGTTCTCCCACATCCACGCCGTGCCGGCCTACCTGGTGACGGCCGGGACCCTGGTGGCCCTGGTCCTCGTCTTCCGGCGCCGGATCACCGGACCATTCCGGACTGCGGTCCTGGCACTCCTCGGGGTCACCGTGCTCCAGGCCGTCATCGGCTTCACGCAGTACTACAACGGCATTCCCGCACTCCTGGTGGCGGCACACATGCTGGGCGCCGCCCTGCTCATGGCGGCGGCGACGAACGCGTGGGACGTCGCCCGCTCCAGCCCCGTGCAGTAGTCCATGCCCCTGCGCCAGGTGCCCCGGTTCCGTTGTGGAACCGGGGCACCTGGTTTTTTGCCTAGGTAGTTGGACCGTCCGGCCTAGCGGCCCGTCAGGGCGCCGGTACGGCCTCCAGCCGCGCTGCACCGGCCGGGTCAAGGTGTTCGATGCCCTCGGCGGTGATCTGCAGGACGCGGGCGGTGGCAATGTCGTAGAACAGGCCCATGGCCTGCAGGCGTCCGGCCGCAAGGGCCGGTCCTGTGACGGGATGGCCGTCCAGCTTGCCCAGTTGCACCGCGACGTTCACCATCGCCAGCTGGTCCGCTATGCTGTAGCCCGCGGCAGCGGCCTGCCTGCCGACGGGATGCCCTGCCAGCAACTCAAGATGGCTGGGCCGCGCATGGTCCAGCCAGTCGTTGAAGCCGGAACCGAGGGTGGCGATGTCCTCCCCGGACGCTTCCCCCAGCACCGCCTTCATGGCGCCGCAGTTCGAGTGCCCGCAGATGACGATGGTCTCCACGTCCAGGCCGTTGACCGCGAAGGACAGCGCCGAATCTATCGAGCTGTCGCGGCGGTCGTTGCACACCACGTTGCCGATGTTCCGCAGCGTGAGCAGATCGCCGGGGCCGCTGCTGGTGATCAGGTTCGGGTTGACGCGGGAATCGACACAGGCAACGAACAGGGTGTCGGGGTTCTGCGCGTCGGTGAGATCCTGCACCAGCGGGCGGACTTGGCCGGCGAACCGGCGGTGGTACTTGTCGATGCCGTGCAGGAGCGGTTCCTGCCGGGGCGGAAGTGGCAGCTCGGACGCTTCCTCGCGCCTGGGCGCCTGGTCTGCCGCGTCCCGGAACAGGGTGTTGCCGTGCTCTTCGAGGTGGACGGAACCCCCTGCAGCCTGGTGCTGGAGCTGCCAGGCGAGCAGGGCCTCGCGGAACGCGTGGTCCACGTAGTCAGCGTTCAACTCGACAACGACCGCCGTGCCCGCGGGCAGGGAGTGCAGGACGCCGTTCAGCCGCGGAAGCGCAAAGAAGCTGCAGGAACCGGCTATGGTGACCCGCCAGGGCGACGACGGCAGGGCCGGGGCGTGGGCATGGATGGTGGTCCGCAGCATCCGCCACAGCACGCTGGCGGCTGCCAGCGCGAGGCCGATCATGACACCTTCAAGCAGGTTCAGGAATACCACGCAGAGGAGCGTCACCGCGTAGATGGGAAGGTCGCCGGTGCGCAGGCTGGTGCGGATGTCGGCCACCTTGATCAGGCGGGCGCCGATCACGATGAGTAGCCCGGCCAGGACAGCCAGCGGGATCAGCTGGATCAGTCCGGCGAAGAGGGCCGAGAAAGCCAGGACCCACACGCCGTGCAATACGGCGGAGGTCCGCGTGGCAGCGCCCGCTTCGACGTTGGTGGCGCTGCGGACTATCACGCCCGTGACGGGCAGCCCGCCAAGCGAGCCGGAGACCATGTTGGCTGCGCCCTGGCCGATGAGCTCACGGTTGAGGTTGGTGCGGGGTCCGGTCTGCATCTTGTCCACCGCCACGGCCGACAGCAGGGACTCGATACTGGCGATGAGGGCCATCGTCAGGACGGCGAAAGCGAAGGCACGCCAGTTCCCGTCGGGAAGTTCCGGCAAGGCAACGGCATCAAAGATGGAGCCGTCCAGTGCGATGCGTTCAACGCCGGGCGCGAAGGCCACGGACAGGGCAGTGCCGGCCGCCACGGCGGCGAGCGGGCCGGGGACACGACGGACCACCGCGGGCAGGAATCTCCAGCACAGCAGGATCGCAACCACCGCCAGCCCCAGCAGGGCCGCGTGCAGTTCGAGGTTGGTGATGGCGGCGGGCAGGGCAAGAAGGTTCTCGAAGGCCGAACCGGCGGGCCGGGACCCGAGCAGCACCTGGAGTTGCTGCAGGATGATGGTGATTCCAATACCGGCCAGCATGGCTTTCACCACCACCGGGGAAACGGCCAGGGCCGCCCGGCCCACGCGGCTGATACCCAGCAGGAGTTGTACGACGCCGGCGGCGGCCGTGATCGCGCACGTCACCTGCCAGCCAAATTCCTGGACCAGTCCGGCCACCACCACGGTCAGGCCGGCCGCTGGACCACTCACCTGCAGCGGTGACCCGCCCAGGCTGCCGGCGACGATTCCACCGACGGCGGCTGCAATAAGTCCGGCCATGATCGGCGCTCCTGATGCGGCCGCGATCCCCAACGACAGTGGCAGGGCGACGAGGAAGACCACCAGGGACGCCGGCACGTCGGCGCCAAGGTGGCTGAACGGCGTCCGGAAACGTGTGAAGCGGCTGCGGCCCCCCTTTCCTCCCGGCGGGCTGTGGCTGGGAGCAGGGACTGCGGAGGGACGGGCTTCCATGATTGTCCTTTGTTTGAGGGAAGGGTCCGCTCCACCGTAAGCACGCAGTCACGCACAGTGACAGGAAAAGTGACGTATGTGACAAAAATGTCATGGCGCCTTGGCGCGCCGTTGTCGCAGGGCGTGATGGCGCGTCACGTCGTGCGTTAAAACGGAAGCGGCCCCATGATGTGGGGCCGCTTCCGGTGTGTTGCAGTGAGGAGTCTGCTGTTGCTACCCCACCAGCGCGGGCCCGACGAAGGGGTCCACCGCCAGGGCGATGAACAGCAGGGTCAGGTAGCTGATGGAACCGTGGAAGACCTTCATGGCCCGCTTGTCAGGGATGTCCTCGCGCTGGGCGCGCGCGTACAGGGCGTGTGACTCGTAGAGGAACCAGGCGCCTGCGAGCACGGCGGTCATGGTGTAGACCCAGCCCGCTCCGCCTGCCGGGACCATGAGCAGCGAGCATGCCACCATAGCCCACGCGTAGAGGACAACCTGGACGGAAACCACCTTTGCGCCGGCAATGGCGCCGAGCATGGGAACGTTCGCGTTGCGGTAGTCCTCGCCGTAGCGCATGGACAGGGGCCAGTAATGCGGCGGCGTCCACAGGAAGATCACCATGAAGAGGATGATGGCGGGCCACTCCACGGAGTTGGTCACTGCGGCCCAGGCAATCAGGACAGGGAAGCAGCCGGCAGCACCGCCCCACACGATGTTCTGGGCGGTACGCCGCTTCAGGATCATGGTGTAGATCACCACGTAGAAGAAGATGGCGCCCAGCCCAAGCCAGGCCGAGAGCGGGTTGGCGCCGAACCACAGGATCACGATGGCCGCGGCACCCAGGAGCCACGAGAACACCAGGGCTTCGCGCGGGGTGACTTCGCCGGTGACCAGCGGCCGGTTCTCGGTACGGTGCATCAGCTTGTCGATGTCCCGGTCGATGTAGCAGTTGAAGGCACCGGCACTTCCGGCGGCGAAGGCGCCGCCCACCAGCGTGGCCAGAATGAGCCCGATCGAGGGGAAGCCGCGCTCCGCGTAGATCATGGTGGGCAGCGTGCTGACAAGGAGCAGTTCAATGACGCGCGGCTTGGTGAGGGCGAGATACGCCTTGGCTTTGCGGGCAAACCCGGTGCCGGTGGCCCGGGATGCGTTCAGCGGCGTATCTGTTGTGCTCACGGTGGCGGTCACCCGTTCTGTATGGCAGTTGCGGCTGGCAGTGCAGCTCCGGTCTTGCGGCCCGCAGCCCGGGCACGCCGCGGAAGGATCAAATCCGGCGGGCCGTGCAAGAGCCTGGTAACTCCGGACGGCAGTAGTGGCACACCCGGTGTTGGCCTCAAATATCATACCGCGCCGGCACCGGCGTTCCCGCCCGTCCATATGCGCAATTGATCGCTCGCGCGCCGATTCGAGCAGATTAACTCAACCTGCCGTCAGGGTGATTCACAAAAGGGGAAATTGCGTCCAAAACGTGAGATTTGCGCCGCCCGGAGTATGGATAAGGGCTAAGCTGGCAGCAGGTCAGCCCGCATGAAGGAAGCAGTGGAAAACGCATTCCGAGATACGCGGTGGCTGAGTCAAGGATCAACGTTTCGATGGCGACTGGGTACACCCGCGACGGGCGCCATAAAGCGCGCCTGCAACCGGACCGGGTGTACCGGCGCGATCAGCACAGAGAGGGGCCCGGTTTTCGTGCCACATTTGGAAGAGCAAGAACTGTCATGGACCAGCTTGGACCAGAAGGCGGTGGACACCATCCGCGTGCTGGCTGCCGATGCCGTGGAGAAGGTGGGCAACGGCCACCCTGGTACGGCGATGAGCCTGGCTCCGGCCGCGTACCTGCTGTTCCAGAAGCTAATGCGCCACGATCCGCGCGATCCGCAGTGGCTGGGCCGTGACCGCTTCATCCTGTCCCCGGGCCACACCTCGCTGACCCTGTACATCCAGCTGTTCCTCAACGGCTACGGGCTGGAACTGAAGGACCTGGAAGCGCTCCGTACCTGGGGTTCACTGACTCCAGGCCACCCGGAATACAAGCACACGGCCGGTGTGGAGATCACCACCGGCCCGCTGGGCCAGGGCCTGGCCTCCTCGGTGGGCTTTGCTTACTCGCAGCGCCGCCAGCGTGGACTGTTCGACGCCGATGCCCCCGCGGGCGAGTCGCCGTTCGACCACACCATCTGGGTCATCGCGTCCGACGGCGACCTCCAGGAAGGCGTCACTGCCGAGGCTTCCTCGCTGGCCGGCCACCAGGAGCTCGGCAACCTCGTGGTCATCTACGACGAGAACCACATCTCCATCGAGGACGACACCGACATCGCGTTCACCGAGGATGTCCTCAAGCGTTACGAAGCCTACGGCTGGCACACCCAGCGGGTGGACTGGACCAAGACGGGTGAATACAAGGAAGACGTCCAGGAGCTCTACAGCGCCCTGCTCGCGGCCAAGTCAGAGACCTCCAAGCCGTCCATCATCTCGCTGCGCACCATCATCGGCTACCCGGCACCGAAGAAGCAGAACACCGGCAAGATCCACGGCTCCGCCCTCGGCGCCGAGGAAGTCGCAGCGCTGAAGGAAGTCCTGGGCTTCGACCCCGCCAAGTCCTTCGAGGTAGACCAGGAAGTCCTCGACCACGCACGCCAGGTCGTGGACCGCGGTGCGGCCGCCCGCAAGGAATGGGAAGAGTCCTTCAACGCCTGGCAGGCAGCCAACCCTGAAGGTGCAGCCCTGCTGCAGCGCATCGAGGCGCAGGAACTGCCCGAAGGCATCGACGCCGCCCTGCCCGTCTTCGAAGCCGGCAAGGACGTCTCCACCCGGGCCGCCTCCGGCAAGGTCCTCAACGCCCTGGGCCCGGTCCTGCCCGAACTCTGGGGCGGCTCCGCCGACCTCGCCGAGTCCAACAACACCACCATCGAGGGCTCGCCGTCGTTCGTGCCGGCCTCCAAGCAGACCGGCGCCTGGTCCGGCAACCCGTACGGCCGGGTCCTGCACTTCGGTATCCGCGAACACGCCGCAGCCTCGATCGTGAACGGGATCAGCCTGGCAGGCAACACCCGCGCGTTCTCCGGCACGTTCCTGATCTTCTCCGACTACCAGCGCCCCGCCATCCGCCTCGGCGCCCTGATGGGGGTCCCGTCGCTGTACGTCTGGACGCACGACTCCATCGGCCTCGGCGAGGACGGCCCCACCCACCAGCCGGTCGAACAGCTCGCCTCCCTGCGCGCCATCGTGGGCCTGGACGTGGTCCGCCCCGGTGACGCGAACGAAGTGGCAGCGGCGTGGAAGACCATGCTGGAAAACCACGCCAACCCCGCAGGCATCGTCCTGACCCGCCAGAACATCCCCACGTGGGAACGCGGCACGGGCGACGCCGACGGCGACACCTTCGGCTCCACCGCCGGCGTTGCGAAGGGCGGCTATGTCCTGGCCGAGGCATCCAAGGACGGCGCCACCGTCCCGGCCGACGTCATCCTGATCGCCACCGGTTCCGAGGTCCAGCTCGCTGTCAAGGCCCGCGAAGCCCTCCAGGCCGAAGGCATCGCAGCCCGCGTCGTATCCATGCCCTGCGTTGAGTGGTTCAAGAAGCAGGACGCCGCCTACCGCGAATCGGTCCTGCCCGCCGCCGTCAAGGCCCGTGTCTCGGTAGAAGCAGGACTTGCCCTGGGCTGGCAGGAATTCGTCGGCGACGCCGGCCGTTCCATCAGCCTCGAGCACTACGGCGCTTCCGCCGACTACAAGCGCCTCTTCCAGGAGTTCGGCATTACCGCCGAAGCAGTGGCCGCCGCTGCCAAGGACTCCCTCTCCGCCCTCCAGGCCTGAACCTAAACTTTTAGGAGATCAACACCATGACTACCCCCACCCAGCAGCTCTCCGACGCCGGAGTTTCCATCTGGCTTGATGACCTTTCCCGCGGACGCCTGGAAACCGGCACCCTCCGCAAGCTCATCGAAGAGAAGAACGTGGTCGGCGTGACCACCAACCCGTCCATCTTCCACGCCGCCATCACCACCGGCACCGACTACGATGCCACCATCGCAGCCCAGGCCGCCGCCGGTGCCGGCGTCGAGGACACCATCTTCGAAATCACCACCACCGACGTCGCCGACGCCTGCGATCTGTTCGCCCCCGTGGCAGCAGCCACCAAGGGCGTCGACGGCCGCGTGTCGATCGAAGTCGACCCGCGCCTGGCCTGGGACACGGCAGGTACCATCGCCGAGGCAAAGCACCTGTACAAAAAGGTCAACAAGGACAACGTCCACATCAAGATCCCGGCAACGCTCGAAGGCCTCGAAGCGATCACGGCCACCCTCGCCGAGGGCATCAGCGTCAACGTGACCCTGATCTTCTCCCTCGAGCGCTACCGCGCGGTCATCAACGCCTTCCAGTCCGGCCTGGAACAGGCCAAGGAAAACGGCCACGACCTGTCGAAGATCCACTCCGTCGCGTCGTTCTTCGTCTCCCGCGTGGACACCGAGATCGACAAGCGCCTGGATGCGATCGGCACCGACGAAGCCAAGGCCCTCAAGGGCAAGGCCGGGCTGGCCAACGCCCGCCTCGCCTACCAGGTCTACGAGGAACTCTTCGCCACTGAGCGCTGGGCACTGCTGGCCGACGCCGGGGCACTCCCCCAGCGTCCCCTGTGGGCATCCACCGGCGTGAAGGACCCCGCCTACCCGGACACTCTCTACGTGACCGAACTGGTGGCCCCCGGCGTCGTGAACACCATGCCCGAGAAGACCCTCGACGCCACGTTCGACCACGGCGTGGTCACCGGTGACACCGTCACCGGCACGTACGCCGAAGCCAACGCCACGCTCGACGCCCTGGAGAAGCTCGGCGTCTCCTACAACGACGTCGTTGCCCTCCTCGAATCCGAGGGCCTCGACAAATTCGTGGCCAGCTGGAAGGAACTACTGGCCGACGTCGAAGGCGCACTCGCCGCTGCACGGAAGGCCTCCTAACCACCCATGAGCACACTCAGCTACGAAGCCACCGGTGCCGCACAGCAGGCACTTGAACAGCACCTTCCCGCCCTGGTTGAGGACCGGATCGCCACCCGGATCTTCGCAAAGGACCACACCTTGTGGGGCCCCGACGCGGAGTCCGAGTCGGCCATCCGCCTCGGCTGGGTGGAGGCGGCCACGGTCTCCCAGCCGCTGGTCAAGGAAATCCTGGAACTCCGCGACGCCCTCCGGGCTGAAGGGGTAACCCGCATCGTGCTTTGCGGCATGGGCGGGTCCTCGCTGGCCCCGGAGGTCATCGCAGGCACCGCCGGCGTCGAGCTGACTGTGCTGGACAGCACGGACCCGGACCAGGTCCGTGCTGCCCTGGCGGACCGCCTGGCCGAAACCGCCATTGTGGTCTCGTCCAAGTCCGGGTCCACCGTTGAGACCGACTCCCAGCGCCGGGTCTTCGAAAAGGCCTTCAATGACGCCGGCATCGACGCAGGCAGCCGGATCATCATCGTCACCGACCCCGGCTCCCCCCTGGACAAGGCTTCCCGCGAAGCCGGCTACCGCGCCGTCTTCAACGCCGACCCCAACGTCGGTGGCCGCTTCTCCGCCCTGACCGCGTTCGGCCTGGTACCGTCCGGCCTGGCCGGCGTGGACATCCAGGCCTTCCTGGACGAGGCCGAGGAAGCAGCCGAGGTCCTCAACGAGGACGCACCGGAAAACATCGGCCTGGCACTTGGCACCGCACTGGGCGGAACCAGTCCGCTGCGCAACAAGATCGTCATCGCCGAGGACGGTTCCGGCATCGTGGGCTTCGCCGACTGGGCCGAACAGCTCATCGCCGAATCGACCGGCAAGCTCGGTACCGGTGTCCTCCCGGTCGTGGCCGGCCCTTCATCGCCGGAGGCGAAGACCGGCGCCGACGACGTCCTGGTGGTGCGCCTGGTCGGCGCCGACGCGGACGTCGAACTCGGCGCCAACGAGGTTGCCATCGCCGGTGGCCTCGCGGCGCAGATGATGGTGTGGGAGTTCGCCACCGCAGTGGCCGGTCGCCTGCTGGGCATCAACCCGTTCGACCAGCCGGACGTCGAAGCTGCCAAGGTGGCCGCCCGCGGACTCCTGGACGCGCAGCCTGAGCCGACTCCGGCCGCCTTCGTCGACGGCGCCATCGAGGTCCGCGGCGGCGATTGGCTTGGCGCCGCCGCAACGGCTGAAGAAGCAGTCCGTGCCCTGCTGGACACTCTTCAGCCGGACAGCTACCTCAGCGTCCAGGCCTACTTCGACCGGCTGGCGTTCGCTCAACTCGAAGGTGTCCGCGATGAGCTGGCCGCAGTAACCGGCCGTCCGGTGACCTTCGGCTGGGGACCGCGCTTCCTGCACTCCACGGGCCAGTTCCACAAGGGCGGACCCGCCATCGGCGTGTTCCTCCAGGTCACCGCCGCCGCCACGGAAGACCTCGCCATCCCGGACCGTCCCTTCACCTTCGGTGAACTCATCGCCGCCCAGGCGGCCGGGGACGCGCAGGTACTGGCTGAACACGGCCGCCCCGTGCTGCGCCTCCACCTCACCGACCGTGCCGCCGGCGTGGCGCAGCTGCAGGACATCGTCACTGCCCTGTCCGCCCGGGCATCCGCAACCGAAAGCTAAGGCGCAGAAGCAACCATGCCAGAAACTGAATACGGCAGGAAGGGCGCGGGCCGCGGGCGTAATCCGCTGCGTGATCCGCGTGATCGCCGTTTGAACCGGATTGCCGGCCCGTCCTCGTTGGTCCTTTTTGGAGTGACAGGCGATTTGGCCCGGAAAAAGCTGATGCCGGCTGTTTATGATCTTGCGAATCGTGGGCTGTTGCCGCCGAGCTTTGCGCTCGTGGGGTTTGGCCGGCGGCCCTGGAGTGATGAGGATTTCGCCGCCCAGGTCAAGGACTCGGTGCAGGCGCACGCCCGGACGCCGTTTGATGAGGCGGTGTGGAACCAGCTCTCCGAGGGCATCCGGTTTGTCCAGGGCGAGTTCGACGACGACGCGGCGTTCGAGCGGCTTGGCGAGACCATCAAGGAGCTCGACGATGTCCGGGGCACCCGGGGGAACCATGCGTTTTATTTGTCGATCCCGCCCAAGGCCTTTGAGCAGGTCTGCCGGCAGTTGTCCAAGCACGGCCTGGCGCAGGCTGAGGGGGACAAGTGGCGGCGGGTGGTGATCGAGAAACCCTTCGGCCATGACCTGGAGTCGGCGCGGAAGCTGAACGACATTGTCGAGTCGGTGTTCCCGCCGGATGCGGTGTTCCGGATTGACCATTACCTGGGCAAGGAGACGGTGCAGAACATCCTGGCGTTGCGGTTCGCGAACCAGTTGTTCGAGCCCTTGTGGAACGCGAACTACGTGGACCATGTCCAGATCACGATGGCCGAGGACATCGGCACCGGCGGGCGCGCCGGGTATTACGACGGCGTGGGTGCGGCGCGGGATGTCATCCAGAACCACCTGTTGCAGCTGCTGGCTCTGACGGCGATGGAGGAACCGATTTCGTTCAACGCCGATGATCTGCGCGCGGAGAAGGAAAAGGTCCTCGCTGCGGTCAAGCTCCCGGAGGATTTGTCGACGCACTCTGCGCGGGGGCAGTTCACCGGCGGCTGGCAGGGCGGCGAGCAGGTTCAGGGATATCTGGAGGAAGAAGGCATCCCTGCAGACTCGACCACGGAGACCTACGCGGCGGTCCGGGTGGACATCCACACGAGGCGTTGGTCCGGGGTGCCGTTCTACCTGCGCGCCGGGAAGCGGTTGGGGCGCCGGGTAACGGAGATCGCGGTGGTGTTCAAACGCGCCCCGAACCTGCTGTTCCGTGACCATGGTGAGGATGATTTCGGGCAGAACGCGGTGGTCATCCGGGTCCAGCCCGATGAGGGCGTGACGATCCGGTTCGGGTCCAAGGTCCCCGGCACGCAGATGGAAGTGCGGGACGTGACGATGGACTTCGGGTACGGGCACTCGTTCACCGAATCCTCCCCGGAGGCGTATGAGCGGCTGATCCTGGATGTGCTGCTCGGTGAGCCGCCGCTGTTCCCCCGCCATGAGGAAGTTGAGCTGTCCTGGAAGATCCTTGACCCGTTCGAGGAGTACTGGGCGTCCCTGGATGAACAGCCTGAACCCTACGCCCCCGGCTCCTGGGGGCCCGCCTCCGCTGACGAGCTGCTGGCCCGTGACGGACGAACCTGGAGAAGGCCATGATCGTTAACCTGCCCGATACCACCACGTCGAAGGTCTCCAAGGAACTGATGGCCCTGCGCGAGCAGGGCGGTGTGATCGCCCTGGGCCGGGTCCTGACCCTGGTCGTGGTCACGAAGTCGGGGCTGGAGGAAGAAGCGATCGAGGCCGCGAACGACGCCTCCCGCGAACACCCCTGCCGGATCATCGTTCTCGCGGACGCCGGGAAGGACCACGCGGACCGGCTCGACGCCCAGATCCGGGTCGGCGGGGACGCCGGCGCGTCGGAGGTGATCGTGCTGCGCGGCTACGGCCAACTCGCGCACGAATCCGAATCCCTCGTCGCCGCCCTGCTGCTCCCGGACGCACCCATCGTGGCCTGGTGGCCGCACGGCGCCCCGCAGAACGCCTGCGAAACCTCCATCGGCGCGATCGCGCACCGCCGGATCACCGACTCCGCGAATGAACCCGACCCCCAGGCCGCGCTGGAACGCATCCACCGGACCTACAAAGCCGGGGACACCGACCTCGCCTGGACACGCCTGACCAACTGGCGCATCCAACTCGCCGCCGCACTGGACGAAGCCGACTCCTCCCCCGTCACTGCGGTCGCGGTGGAAGGAGCATCGGACTCGCCGAGCACCATCCTCCTGGCCGCCTGGCTCACGCTGACCCTGGACGCACCGGTCACCATTGTCGCGGACCCAGCCGGGACAGGCATACGCCGCGTGCGGCTCACCCGCCCGGGCGGAGACATCCAGCTCTTCCGCCCGGGGTTGTCCATCGCCGAGCTCACCCAGCCCGGCCAGCCGGCCCAGCGCATCTCCCTGCCGCGACGCAGTCTTCGGGACTGCCTCGCCGAAGAGCTGCGCCGCCTGGACCCGGACGAAGTGTTTGGCGAAGTGATTACTATGGGACTGCCACGAACCAACCTAAGGAGCGTCCGACCCAGTGAGCGTTGACCCAAGAGTAAGCATTCATCCTGATTCGTCCGTCCTCATGGCTGCCATCGCGGCGCGCCTGATCACCAAGCTCGTTGATGTGCAGGACAAGTACGGCGAAGCCACCGTGGTGCTCACCGGGGGAACGGTGGGAATCGGCACGTTGAAGGCTGTTGCTGACTCTCCGGCGGCGCCCGCCGTCGATTGGTCGAAGGTCAATTTCTGGTGGGGGGACGAGCGTTTCGTCGCTTCCGCCGACCCGGACCGGAACACGAAACAGGCGTTCGATGCCCTGCTGTCGCACATTCCGGTGGACCCGGACCGGGTCCACTCCCCGGGCTCGTCCGATGATTTCGGCACCCCGGAAGAGGCAGCGGACGACTACGCCAGGCAGCTTCGGGATGCGGCTGCAGCCGAACACGCAGCCGACATGTCCGACGACCGGCCAGAGGAGCCTGCATCCCTCCCCCGGCTGGACGTGGTCCTGCTCGGTGTGGGTCCTGACGCGCACGTGGCCTCGCTCTTCCCGGAGCAGGCCGGCATACGCGAGAAGGAGCGCACGGTGGTGGGCGTGCGGAACTCGCCCAAGCCACCGCCGCTGCGCGTCTCCCTCACCCTGCCGGCCATCAACACGGCAGCGGAGGTGTGGATGGTGGTGGCAGGAGAGGACAAAGCCGGCGCGGTAGGGCTGGCACTGGCCGGCGCGAACCCTGTCCAGGTGCCTGCCGCGGGTCCCCGGGGAACATCCCGTACCCTGTGGCTGATCGACGAGAACGCGGCCTCACGTGTCCCGCAGCAACTCGTCCGGAAGGACGCCGCGGGCGCGTAGTTTTTCCAGCGCTCCGGCCAGGACGTCTTCGGCGTCCTGGCCGGAGCGCCGCTCTTTAACGTACTCAAGGTGGCTCTTGTAACCGTCGTCAAACGGATCGTCTGCGGCCGCCGCCTGTCCGTCCCGGGAAGCGATCCCGCCGCATCTCCGGCAGTCCCATGTCAGCGGAATCTGGTCTTCCGGCATTTTCAGGAAGACGGGCTGGGTCTCATGGCCTTTCGCGCACCAGTATGAAACACGGATGCGCGGCAGCGGATGGGGGCTCGGGTCGCTGGACTGCAGGCTGGACCCTGAGCCTGCGGTAACGCCGGCACGGGTGCCCCGGAAGCCAGATGCTGGATGGACCATTGCAACTCCTGCCGTGATGCGGATGCCTGGGCATCCGCGGCTTAAACAGAACTGTGGCTGCCGGTTGAACCGACAGCCACAGTCTAGAAGGCCAGGCGCTGCGGCAGGAGTGCCGCAAGACCCTATTCGCGAAGGGCTTTAAGAGTCGCCGCCACTGAACCGCATGATCAGGCCGAGCGCGATGATCACCAAGCCCCAGGTGACTCCCAGGATGATGGTAAAGCGGTTCAGGTTGCGTTCCGCCACACCGGAGGAGCTCAGGCCCGAGCTCATACCGCCGCCGAACATGTCGGACAGGCCGCCGCCGCGGCCCTTGTGCAGGAGGATCAGCAGCGTCAGCAGGAGGCTGGTGATGCCCAGGAGGATCTGCAGGATGACATGAAGAACGTCCACGACGGCCTTTCGGAAGTTGGGATTGCGGGAGTGTGCGCCGGTACCGGACTAGTCGGTGACCAGGTGGCTCTCGAACCTGACAATATTAGCAAACTCGGCCGGATCAAGGCTGGCGCCACCGACCAGGACGCCATCCACGTCAGGTTCCTGGAGGATGGCAGCGGCGTTGTTCGCTTTCACGGAGCCGCCGTAGAGGAGCCGGGTCTTGGCTGCGACATCGGCGCCGAAGAGGGTCTGCAGTTCTGCCCGGATGGCGGCGCACATCTCCTGCGCGTCCTCAGGGCCGGCCACCTCGCCGGTGCCGATGGCCCAGACGGGCTCATAAGCCACCACAAGTTCGGCTGCCTGCTCGTTGGTGAGCCCCTGAACGCCGGCGCGGAGCTGCTGGAGGGTGTGCTCAACGTGCGTCCCGGCCTGGCGGATTTCCAGGCCCTCGCCCACGCAGAGCACGGGGATGACGCCATGCTTGAACGCGGCCTTGACCTTCGCGTTGAGGACCTCATCAGACTCGTTGTGGATGGTGCGGCGTTCGCTGTGGCCCACCAGCACGTACTTGCATCCGAGCTTGTTCAGGAACTGGCCGGAGATGTCCCCGGTGTAGGCACCGGAATCGAATTGGGACAGGTCCTGGCCGCCGTAGGCTACCTGGAGGTCGTCGCCCTGGACCAGGGTCTGCACCCCGCGCAGGTCGGTGAACGGCGGGAAGACGGCAACCTCGACCCTGCTGTAGTCGTGCTTGGCGTCAGAGAGGGTCCAGGCCAGCTTCTGCAGGAGCGTGATGCCCTGCACGTGGTCCATGTTCATTTTCCAGTTGCCCGCGATGAAGGGCTTGCGGTCGAAAGCGCCGTTCGTTGACGTTGTCACGTGATCTCCAAAAAGTACTTGATATGTGTTCGGCCGGCAGGCTGCCACAGGCAACCTGCCGGCCGGAGGACTGCAAAGTCCGTTCAGTGCCGGACAGCGGCCGCTTACCTAGCGGTCCAGGACGCTGAGCCCGGGCAGTTCCTTGCCTTCAAGGTATTCCAGGCTGGCGCCGCCACCGGTGGAAATGTGGCCGAACTGGTCATCGGCGAAGCCCAGGGTGCGGACTGCCGCAGCAGAGTCGCCGCCGCCCACTACGGTGAACGCAGCGGTTTCGGTCAGGGCCTGCGCGATGGCACGGGTTCCGGCGGAAAACGCTTCGAACTCGAAGACGCCCATGGGGCCGTTCCAGAACACGGTCTTGGCGCCCTTGATTCGCTCGGCGAAGGCCGCAGCCGAATCCGGACCGATGTCCAGGCCGATGCCCCCGGCACCGAAGCTGCTGCTTTCGATGGCATCGGCAGCAACGGTTTCGTGCGCGGCATCAGCGGCGAACTTCTCAGCGACCACCACATCCGTGGGGACCACGAATTCCGTGCCGGCATCGGCAGCGCGCTTCAGGTAGTCCTGGACCACCGGGATCTGGTCTTCCTCAAGCAGGCTTGATGCCACCTTGTGCCCGGCCGCTGCCAGGAAAGTGAAGAGCATGCCGCCGCCCACCAGGATGGTGTCGGCCTTGCCCAGCAGGTTGTCGATCACGGCGAGCTTGTCGGAAACCTTGGAACCGCCCAGCACCACCACGTAGGGACGCTGGGTGTCGGCGGTCAGCTTGCGCAGGACCTCGACTTCGGTGTGCACGAGGTCGCCCTGGTACGACGGAAGCCTGGTAGCGACGTCGAACACGCTGGCGTGCTTGCGGTGGACGGCACCAAAGGCGTCGTCCACGTACGCTCCGTCACTGCCTGTCAGGGCCACGAGCTCGTCAGCGAAGGCACCGCGTTCCGCATCGTCCTTGCTGGTCTCCCGGGCGTCGAAACGCACGTTCTCCAGGACCAGTACTTCGCCGTCCTGGAGCGAGGCAGCAGCTTCCTTGGCGGAGCTGCCCACTGTGTCCGCAGCCAAGGAGACCTTGAAGTCCGCCAGTTCGGCGAGGCGGTCCGCTGCGGGCCGAAGGGAGTACTTGTCCTCCGGGGCGCCCTTGGGGCGTCCGAGGTGGGCTGTTACCAGCACGCGGGCACCGGCGTCCGTGAGCTTTGACAGCACTGGCAGGGAGGCCTTGATGCGGCCGTCGTCAGTGACTGTAGAGCCGTCGAGCGGCACATTCAGGTCACTTCGAACCAGAATGTACCGCCCGCGGACACCTTCAGCGATGAGTTCGTTGAGGGTGTGAGATGTCATGTGTCTAACCCTAGCCCAGCTTGGACGCGACAAGCTCCGTGAGGTCAACGAGGCGGTTGGAGTAGCCCCATTCGTTGTCATACCAGGAAACAACCTTGACCTGGTTGCCGATGACCTTGGTCAGGCCGGCGTCGAAGATGGACGAGGCGGGGTCGCCGACGATGTCGGAGGAGACAATGGGCTCTTCCGTGTAGGTCAGGAAGCCCTGCAGTTCCTCGGACTCGGCGGCACGCTTGAGGGCGGCGTTGACTTCCTCCACCGTGGTCTCGCGGGAGACCGTGACGGTGAGGTCGGTGGCGGAGCCGGTGGGCACGGGAACGCGGATGGCGTAGCCGTCCAGCTTGCCCTTGAGCTCGGGCAGGACCAGGCCGATGGCCTTGGCGGCGCCGGTGGACGTGGGGACCATGTTGATGGCTGCGGCGCGTGCACGGCGCAGGTCCTTGTGCGGGCCGTCCTGCAGGTTCTGGTCGGCGGTGTAGGCGTGGACGGTGGTCATGAGGCCGCGTTCGATGCCGAATTCGTCGTTGACCACCTTGGCCAGCGGGCCGAGGCAGTTGGTGGTGCAGGAGGCGTTGGAAATGATGTTGTGCTTGGCGTTGTCGTAGAGGTTGTGGTTGACACCCATCACGATGGTGATGTCCTCGTCGGAGGCGGGAGCGGAAATGAGGACCTTCTTCGCGCCGGCGGCGATGTGCTTCTGCGCGTCGGCGGCCTTGGTGAAGAAGCCGGTGGACTCGATGACGATGTCCACGCCGAGCTCGCCCCAGGGGAGGTTGGCGGGATCGCGCTCAGCCAGGACCTTGACGACGTTGCCGTTGACGACGATGTTGCCGTCCTTGACCTCGATGGTTTCCTTCAGGCGGCCGCCCACGGAGTCGTACTTGAACAGGTGCGCCAGGGCCTCGGGGCTGGTGAGGTCGTTGACGGCAACGATTTCCAGGTCCGCGCCCTGGGCAAGCGCTGCGCGGAAGTAGTTGCGGCCAATACGGCCAAAGCCGTTAATACCAATACGGGTCGTCACTTTTACAGTCTCCTTGGTGCTTTCAAAAGCACTACTAGTTGAGCGGGCGTTCAAGCCAACTAACAGATCCCGCACGCCATTGGGCAGAGATGATGAACACGGAGGGCGACCAGCCTCATTGCTGAAGGCTAACCGCCTTCCGTGACCTATCTTACGTTTAACTGGGTCCGCCCCCGCAAGTGCGGGGGCGGACGGTCCACATCCCGGCTCGTTTAAGTCCGAATGTGAAGTTTGTTACACCGTGGTGCAGCCTGCTACGGGAGGGTGATGAGTCCCGTGGCGTTGGTGCGTGCTGCTTCGAAGCGCCGGGCGACGTCCGCCCAGTTCACGATGTTCCAGAATGCCTTGACGTAGTCAGCCTTGACGTTGACGTAGTCGAGGTAGAAGGCGTGTTCCCACATGTCCAGCATCAGCAGCGGGATGGTGCCCAGTGCCGTGTTGCCCTGCTGGTCGTAAAGCTGCTCGATGACCAGGTTTCCGCCGATGGGTTCGTAGGCCAGGAAGCCCCAGCCGGAGCCCTGCAGGCCGAGCGCGGCTGCGGAGAACTGGGCGCGGAACGCGTCGAAGGAACCGAAGGCGTCGTCGATGGCGGCCGCGAGTTCACCTTCGGGCTTGTCGCCGCCGTCCGGGGAGAGGTTGTTCCAGAAGACGGAGTGGTTGACGTGGCCGCCGGTGTGGAAGGCAAGGTCCTTGGAGAGCCGGTTGATGTTGGCGAAGTCGCCCTTTTCCCGTGCTTCGGCAAGCTGCGCCAGCGCGTTGTTGGCGCCTGCAACGTAGGCAGCGTGGTGCTTGCTGTGGTGCAGCTCCATGATCCGCGCAGAGATGTGCGGCTCGAGGGCGGCGTAATCGTACTTGAGTTCGGGCAATACGTACTCAGTCACAAAATCCTCCAATATCGTGGACACGCGGTCCGGTTGGTAACTCTCGGATTGTGCATCCGGGCGTCTGGCGCCCGGAATCTTTTTGATTCTATGGGCCTGCTACTCGTCCAGCATTTCGGGCGTCACATTGGCGTCCGTTCCGGGAATGCCGAGGTCAAGCGCACGTTTGTCCGCCATGGCCAGGAGCCGGCGGATCCGCCCGGCGATGGCGTCCTTGGTCATGACGGGGTCGGCGAGCCGGCCCAGTTCGTCCAGGCTGGCCTGCTTGTGCGCCACCCGGAGCTCGCCGGCGTACTTGAGGTGGTCAGGAACGTCGTCACCCAGGATTTCCAGGGCCCGCTCCACGCGGGCACCGGCGGCGACGGCGGCCTGCGCGGACCGGCGGAGGTTGGCGTCGTCGAAGTTCGCCAGCCTGTTGGCGGTGGCGCGGACCTCTTTGCGCATACGGCGTTCCTCCCACACCATCAGGGCGTCGTGCGCGCCCATGCGGGTGAGGAGGGCAGCAATGGTGTCGCCGTCGCGGATCACGACGCGGTCCACGCCCCGGACTTCGCGAGCCTTGGCCTGGATGTCCAGCCTGCGGGCTGCCCCCACCAGGGCAAGAGCCGACTCCGGCCCCGGGCAGGTCACCTCGAGGGACGAGGACCTCCCCGGTTCCGTCAGGGATCCATGGGCCAGGAATGCGCCGCGCCACACGGCCTCCGCGTCGGCAGCGGAACCGTTGACGACGGCGGACGGCAGGCCGCGCACGGGGCGCCCGCGGCCATCCAGGAGCCCGGTCTGCCGGGCCAGGGCCTCGCCGTCGCGGACAACGCGCACCACGTACCGGCTGGCACGCCGCAGTCCCCCGGCGGAGACGACGATGATCTCGCTTTGGTGCCCGTACACCTCGGCGATGGCGGCCCGGAGCCGGCGGGCGGTGGAGGCGAGGTCGACCTCCGCTTCGATGACGATCCGGCCCGAGATGATGTGCAGTCCCCCGGCGAACCGGAGCATTGCGGAGACTTCAGCCTTCCGCACGGATGACTTCTTGATGTCCAGACGGGACAGTTCTTCCTTGACTGATGATGTCAGTGCCATGGCACCTTCCTAACTGTTCCCGAAAATGTCCTGGTACGCCGTCGCCAGCCGCAGCGGCTCGTGGACGGGGCGGCGCCCTGACGCCCCTACTTTACCCAAGACCACCTCGGCGCCGATCATCCCGGCCGCCTCCTCGAACTCCTGCCGGTCCGGGACGGACGCGGGGTCGGCGAGCACGACGTCGACGCTGAACTCCGGCGCGTACCGTCGCAGGACGTGCAGATGGTCGGCGGCGGTCATCCCGCTGGTTTCCTTCGTGTCCGTGGCCAGGTTCATGGTCAGGCAGCGCTTCGCAGGAGTGCTGCACAGGGCTTGCCGCATTTCGGGCAGGAGCAGGTGGGGCAGGACCGATGTGTACCACGAGCCGGGGCCCAGGATGACCCAGTCCGCCAGTTCGATCGCCGTCAGGGCTTCGACGCAGGCGGGGGCGGCCTTGGGCAGGAGCCGCACCTCTTCCAGCGAGCCGGCCACGGCACAGCGGGCCTGCCCCCGGATGGTCTGCACCGCGGTGGCGCCGTCCGGTGCTGTCACCCGGACGTCGCCTTCGATGGTGAGCGGGACCGTGGACATGGGCAGAACCTGGCCGCGTGCGCCCAGCAGCGCACCGGCCCATCGAAGGCCGGCGACGGTGTCGCCGAGCAGTTCCCACAGGGTGACGATGAGCAGGTTGCCCATGGCATGTTCGTCCAGGGAGCCGCCGGGGCCTTTGCCGGGGCGGAACCTGTGCTGCATGACGTCCCGCCAGGTGCGCCCCCAGTCGGTGTCATCGCACAGCGCCGACAGCGCCATCCGGAGGTCACCCGGCGGCAGGACGCCGTACTCTTCGCGCAGACGCCCCGACGAGCCGCCGTCGTCCGCCACCGTGACCACTGCGGTGAGCTCGGAGGTGAGCAGGCGCAGCGCGGAAAGCGATGCCGACAGCCCATGCCCGCCGCCCAGGGCAACAACGTTGGGGCCCTTGTCCTGCTGGCCCGGTGCCGATCCGGCGGCGGGCGGCACCAGGGGCAGGGCACCGGTGAACAGCGCCATTACTCGCGGCCCAGGTCCCGGTGAGCGGTGGTCACCGTGACCCGCGGGTACTGGGCCAGCTTCTTGGAAAGTTCGACGGCGACCGCGACGGAGCGGTGCTTGCCGCCCGTGCAGCCCACGGCGATGGTGGCGTAGTGCTTGTTTTCCCGGCGGTAGCCCTCCAGGACAGGCTCGAGCGCCAGCACGTAGCGGTCCACGAAGCTCTTCACGCCTTCGGCTTCCAGCACATAGTCGCTGACGTCCTTGTCCAGCCCGGTCTGCGGCCGCAGTTGCGGCACCCAGTGCGGGTTGGGGATGAACCGGACGTCCGCAACGTAGTTGGCGTCCACGGGCAGGCCGTATTTGAAGCCGAAGCTCATGACATTGAGCCGGAGGGCGACAGGACCTGTTTCGCTGAACAGTTCGGTGATGGCCGTGGCGAGGCCGTGGACGTTGTAGTTGGAGGTGTCCAGGACGACGTCGGAGCTGTCGCGCAGTTCCTGCAGCAGTTCA
The DNA here is from genome assembly GCF_058266945.1 of Arthrobacter sp. E70. NCBI lineage: Bacteria > Bacillati > Actinomycetota > Actinomycetes > Micrococcales > Micrococcaceae > Arthrobacter > Arthrobacter sp. E70. The sequence goes on from NZ_JBYQFR010000008.1 coordinate 47,648, forward strand.
CGTTCAGCGGCGATGCCGTCGAGGATCCGCCCGCCGCCCTGCAGCGGGTGCGGGCGCCGGCCCTGTTCGAAGCGCCGGACCAGCACGTTGTCGCTGGCGTCCAGGAACAGTACGCGGAAGGTCACCCCGCTGGCGGCCAGTGCCCCCAGGGCGGAGCGGATGTCGGCGAAGAGGCCCTTGCTGCGGACGTCGATGACCACCGCCAGCCGGGGAATCGACTGCGGGGCGTGCGAAACCAGCTCGGCCAGGGTGCCCAGCATTTGCGGGGGCAGGTTCTCCACGACGTACCAGCCGTGGTCCTCGAGCGCGTCGGCGGCGGTGCTCCGCCCGGCGCCGGACATTCCGGTGACCACCAGCAGCTCCGCTTCGAGCGGTTTGACCGGCTCCAGCCCGTCCTCCCCTGCTCCGGATTCCGCCGTCGTGTCTGCCATCAAGTCCGCCCCGTTTCCCTTGTCGTCGCGGGGCGGCCGCACCGGCCCCAACCCCGTCCTTTACCCTAGCTAAGTTTCGATGATTTCGCCGGTGGTCATGTTGATCGCCGGCAGCGCCGCCTCCGGACCGTCGCCGGCAAAGTGGTTCACGATGGCACTGGCCAGTGCGGGGCCGATCCCCTTCGCCTGCGAGAGCTCCTCCGCGGTGGCGGCCTTCACGCCCTTGACGGAGCCGAAGTGCGACAGCAGGGCCTTGCGCTTGGACGAACCCAGACCCGGCACGGCATCCAGGGCCGAGACCGTCATGGCCTTGCCGCGCTTTTGGCGGTGGAATGTGATGGCGAAGCGGTGTGCCTCGTCGCGGATCCGCTGCAGCAGGTACAGCCCCTGGGACGTCCGCGGCAGGATGACCGGAAAGTCGCTGTCGGGCAGCCAGACTTCCTCCAGCCGCTTGGCCAGGCCCACCACGTAGACGTCGTCAACGCCCAGGTCCCTGAGGGCGCGGGCCGCGGCGTTCACCTGGGGCTGGCCGCCGTCCACCACCACCAGGTTGGGCGGGTAGGCGAACTTTGCCTTCGGAGCCGGCGTGGTGGTGTCCAGCGCGGCATCTTCCCCAGCCGCCGCGACGGGGCCGGATGAGAGGGCGGATTCATCCACCTGTGCGGACTTGTCCTGGAGGTAATGCCGGAACCGCCTGGTAAGGACGTCGTGCATGGCCGCCGTATCGTCGGCGGCGGCCGGTCCGGTGATGGAGAACTTCCGGTAGTCGGACTTCTTCGGCAGCCCGTCCTCCACCACCACCATGGATGCCACCACGTTGGTACCCTGCACGTGCGAGACGTCGAAGCACTCGATCCGCAGGAGCGGCACGGGCAGGTCAAGCGCTTCCTGCAGTTCCTGGAGCGCCTGGGACCGCACCGTGATGTCCCCGGCCCGGCGGGTCTTGTGCAGCTTGAGTGCGTGCTCTGCATTTTCGCGCACCGTGGACATCAACGCCGCCTTGTCGCCACGCTGGGGAACCCTGATGTCCACCTTGGCGCCACGGATGCCGCCCAGCCATTTGGCGAGGTCTTCGGCGTTGCTGGGCGCCACCGGCACCAGGACCTCGCGGGGCAGCCGGCCGTGGGTGTCGCCGTCCTCGCCATAAACCTGCTGCAGGAGGTGCTCCACCAGGTCCGGGGTGGAGAAGTCCTCCACCTTTTCCACTACCCAGCCCCGCTGCCCGCGGATCCGGCCACCGCGGACGTGGAAGACCTGGACTGCCGCCTCGAGCTCGTCCTCGTGCAGGGCGAAGACGTCGGCGTCGGTGTCCTCTGCCAGCACCACCGCGTTGCGTTCAAAGACCTTCCGCAGGGCGGTGATGTCATCGCGGAGGCGGGCAGCGCGTTCGTAGTCAAGCTCCGCCACGGCCTCGGCCATCTGCTTTTCCAGCTTGGCGATGAAGCGCTTGGCCTCGCCGCCCATGAAGGCACAGAAATCCTCTGCCAGGGCCCGGTGGTCCGCCGGGGAGATCCTGCCCACGCAGGGTGCCGAGCACTTGTCGATGTAGCCCAGCAGGCAGGGGCGGCCGCTGGCTTCGGCCCGCTTGAAGACGCCGGGACTGCAGCTGCGCACGGGAAAGACCCGCAGCAGGGTGTCCATGGTTTCCCGGATGGCCCCGGCGGTGTACGGGCCGAAATAGCGGGTTCCCTTCCGCTTGTCCCCCCGCATGACCTGGACCCTGGGGTACTTCTCCCCCATGGTCACGGCAAGGTAGGGGTACGTCTTGTCGTCGCGGAAGACGACGTTGAAGCGTGGCTTGAATTCCTTGATCCAGGTGTATTCGAGCTGCAGCGACTCCAGTTCGCTGCCCACCACGGTCCATTCCACGCTGCTCGCAGCGTGGACCATGGCGTAGGTCTTGGGCAGCAGCCCGGCGGGGTTGGCGAAGTAGGAGTTCAGCCGGGACCGGAGGCTTTTGGCCTTGCCTACATAGATGACCCGGCCGTGCGGATCACGGAACCGGTAGACGCCCGGATTGGTGGGGATTTCACCGGTCTTCGGGCGGTAACTTGCTGGATTTGCCACCTGTCCAGTCTACTGAGGCGCTGCCGGTGTCATTGCACGGGCCGGTGCCGCCGGCCGGGTCAGTCGACGGACTTGCTCTGGTTGTAGCTGCCTGAACGCTCCTGGCCGCTGAGGGCGGCGATGGCATCCATGATGCGGTCCGTGACCTCGCGGCGGGCGGGCAGGGAGTGGTCGGGGCCGGTTTTGTCGAAGTACAGCGGCTCCCCCACCTTCATGGTGAAGTGCTGGGGTTTGACCCCCTTTTCGCCGGCACGCTGGAGTTTTTCCGTGCCGATCAGGCCCACCGGAATCACAGGCGCACCGGTGGTGAGGGCAAGCCAGCCGACGCCGGTCCGTCCGCGGTACAGGATGCCGTCCCTGGACCTGGTGCCTTCCGGGTAGATGCCGATGCCGCGGCCGGCCTCGAGGATGTCCAGCAGCGTCTTGAGCGCCTGGACGCTGGCGGCCTGTTCACCGCGCTCCACTGGGATGGATCCTACGGATTCGAAAAAGGCCTTCATGACTTTGCCTTTGACGCCGCCGGTGGTGAAGTACTCCGCTTTGGCAAAGAACGCCACCGGCCGTGGCATGAGTGCCTGCACGATGACGCTGTCAAAGAAGGACAGGTGGTTGGGGGCCACGATGAAGGGGCCGTCGGCGGGGACGTTTTCGAGCCCGACGACGGTGGGCCGGCAGGTGCCGGAGATCAGGTTGCGGGTGGTCCAGCGGACAACATCAAACATTTCCATCGTTGCTCACCCCGCTCATGGCAGCGAAGTGGATGGCCTGGAGCCGGTCGATGACCGTGAGCAGTTCCCTGGCGTCGTTGACGACGGCGAAGGATCCGGCATCTTCCAATTCCCCGTCGGGAGCAAAGCCCCAGACGACCCCGATGCAGTCCAGTCCGTTGGCAATGGCGCCGGAAACATCCTGGGCGCGGTCCCCCACCATGATGGCGTGCTGGGTGTCCAGGTCCCTGAGCGCCGCGGCGATAATCTGGGTTTTGCCCAGCGGGACGCCTTCGACTGCCGTTTCGTCGTCCGCGGAGCCGTGGATGCCATGGAAGAATTCGTCAATACCGTGGTGAGCCAGGACGGTACGGGCCAGCCGCTGCGGCTTCTGGGTGGCGACCGCGACAGGGCGGCCGGCGGCCGAGAAAGACTCGAGGACTTCCCTGATGCCCGGGTACAGCCTGCTCTGCGCGATGCCGGTGGCCACGTAATATTCCCGGTACAGACGGACCACCTCTGCCAGGCGGTCCGCCGGGACCTTCGCCACATTGAGCAGCGAGTCGCTCAATTTGGGGCCGATCATTGAATCGAGGAGTTCCTGGCCGGGAACCGGGAGGCCCAGTTCGCGCAGGGCCGCCGCGATGCCATCTGTAATTCCGCCGGCCGGATCGACAAGAGTGCCGTCCAGGTCAAAGATCACGGGCACTGTTGTTGAAGTCACCGGGTTAGTTTCTCATGACACCAGCAGTGCCTGAAACTCGCATTCCCGGAGGGGAATATTTCGGTCCGGATCCCGATGCTGGTCAGCGCAGGATTTCGGCCAGAAACTTCCCTGTGTGGCTCGTGTCCGAGCCGGCAACCTGTTCCGGGGTTCCGGCCGCCACGATCTGGCCACCTCCCGAGCCGCCGTCCGGGCCAAGGTCCACGATCCAGTCCGCACTCTTGATGACATCCAGGTTGTGCTCGATGGTGATCACGGTGTTGCCCTTGTCCACCAGCCCCTGCAGGACCATGAGGAGTTTGCGGATGTCCTCGAAGTGCAGGCCCGTGGTGGGCTCGTCCAGGACGTAGATGCTGCGGCCGTTGGAGCGCTTCTGCAGTTCCGCGGCCAGCTTGACGCGCTGCGCCTCGCCCCCGGACAGGGTGGTGGCCGGCTGGCCCAGCCGGACATAGCCCAGGCCCACGTCCACCAGGGTCTTCAGGTGCCGTGCGATCGGCGAGAACGCGGCGAAGAATTCGGCGCCTTCCTCGATGGGCATGTTGAGGACGTCGGCGATGGTCTTGCCCTTGTAGTGCACCTCCAGGGTTTCCCGGTTGTAGCGCGCGCCATGGCAGACTTCGCATGGCACGTACACGTCCGGAAGGAAGTTCATCTCGATCTTCAGCGTGCCGTCGCCGGAACACGCCTCACATCGGCCGCCCTTGACGTTGAAGGAGAACCGGCCCGGGAGGTAGCCGCGGACCTTTGCCTCGGTGGTCTCGGCGAAGAGCTTGCGGATGTTGTCGAACACGCCCGTGTAGGTGGCCGGGTTGGACCGCGGAGTCCGCCCGATGGGGCTCTGGTCCACGTGGACCACCTTGTCCAGGTGTTCCAGTCCCTGCACGGTCTTGTGGCGGCCGGCCACCTGCTTGGCGCCGTTGAGCTTGTTGGCCAGCACCTTGTAGAGGATCTCGTTGACCAAGGTGGACTTGCCGGAACCGCTGACGCCGGTGACGGCGGTGAAGAGTCCCAGCGGGAAGGCGGCGTCGACGTTCAGGAGGTTGTTCTCCCTCGCGCCCACCACCTTGATTTCGCGCTTCTTGTCGTATTTGCGGCGCTTCTTGGGGACTTCGATGGCCTTGCGTCCGGACAAGTAGTCACCGGTCAGTGATTCCCGGTTCTCCAGCAGCTCCTTGTACGGTCCGGAGTGGACCACTTGGCCGCCGTGCTCGCCGGCACCTGGCCCGATGTCGACCACCCAGTCCGCGACGTGGATGGTGTCCTCGTCGTGCTCGACGACGATGAGCGTGTTGCCCATATCGCGCAGCCGGGTGAGGGTTTCGATCAGGCGGCGGTTGTCGCGCTGGTGCAGCCCGATGGACGGCTCGTCGAGGACATAGAGCACACCTACCAGGCCGGACCCGATTTGGGTGGCCAGCCGGATACGCTGCGCCTCGCCGCCGGACAGGGTGGCGGAGGGCCGCTCCAGGTTCAGGTATTCCAGGCCGACGTCGAGGAGGAAGGTCAGCCGCGCCTGGATCTCCTTGAGGACCTGGTGGGCGATCTGGGCTTCGCGGCCTGTCAGTACCAGGTTGTTCAGGAATTCCGCGCAGTCCCGCATGGGCAGTGCCGCGACTTCGGCGATGGACTTGCCGTTGATCAGGACCGACAGCGACGCCGGGTTGAGCCTGGCGCCGTTGCAGGCCGGGCAGGGAACCTGCCGCATGTACTCCTCGTAGCGGTCGCGGGCCCAGTCGGAGTCGGTCTCGCCGTGCTTGCGGTGGACGTACTGGATGGCGCCCTCGAAGCCGGTGCTGTACTTGCGTTCCCGGCCGAACCGGTTGCGGTACTGCACCACCACCTTGTGGTCCTTGCCGTGCAGGATGGTCTGCCGGACATCCTTGCCCAGCTTCTCCCAGGGGGTGGACATGGAGAAGCCCACTTCCTTGGCGAGGCCCTCCAGCAGCCGGTTCCAGTATTCGGTGGTGGCCGTGCCCATCGACCAGGGGGCGATGGCGCCCTCGGACAAGGACAGTTCCGGGTTGGGGACGATGAGTTCCTCGTCCACTTCAAGGCGGGTGCCGATTCCGCTGCAGGCGGCGCAGGCGCCGAAGGGGTTGTTGAAGGAGAAGGAGCGCGGCTCGATCTCGTCGATGGCGAGGGGATGCTCGTTGGGGCAGGCAAGGTTTTCCGAGAACGCCCGGATCCGTTCCGGCGCATCTGCGTCGACGTCCACGAATTCGGCCAGGACCCGGCCCTCGGCGAGGCCAAGGGCCGTCTCGATGGAGTCGGTCAGCCGCTGGCTGATGCCTTCCTTGACCACCAGGCGGTCCACCACCACCTCGATGGTGTGCTTGAACTGCTTCCCCAGCTTGGGCGGATCGCTCAGCTGGACCAGCTCGCCGTCGACCCTTGCCCGGGAGTAACCCTTGGCGGTGAGCTCCTTGAAGAGGTCCACGAACTCGCCCTTGCGTCCGCGCACCACCGGGGCCAGGACCTGGAAGCGGGTACCCTCGTCCAGCTCGAGCAGCTGGTCGACGATCTGCTGCGGTGTCTGCTTGGACACCGGCTCGCCGCAGACGGGACAGTGCGGGCGCCCCACGCGCGCCCACAGCAGGCGCATGTAGTCGTAGATTTCGGTGATGGTGCCCACCGTTGACCGCGGGTTCTTGCTGGTGGATTTCTGGTCGATGGAAACAGCCGGCGACAGGCCTTCAATGAAGTCGACGTCCGGCTTGTCCACCTGGCCCAGGAACTGCCGGGCGTAGGCGGAGAGCGATTCAACATACCGCCGCTGGCCCTCGGCGAAGATGGTGTCGAACGCCAGTGAAGACTTACCGGATCCGGAGAGGCCCGTGAAGACGATCATGGCGTCGCGCGGAAGGTCGAGGTCCACGTTGCGCAGGTTGTGCTCCCGCGCCCCCTTCACCACGAGGCGGGAAAGGTCCGGCCGCTGCGGGGCGGCAGCAGAGGCGACGGCGAAGGACGCGGAGGGGGCAGGAGTTTCTTCAGCTACGGCTTTAGGCACCCCATTATGCTAATCGAAAACTTTTTCGAACACTGACGGTTCCGCCCTCAGGGAACATCGTAGGCGGCAGCCAGCAGCTTCACCGCCTCGGCGAAGGTTGCCCCCTGCGATTTGGCGACAGCGGCGTAGGCTGCCGCGGCCTCGGAGAGGCCGCCCAACCGCTCGTCGCGGGCACAGACCACCGTCCCGTTCCGGCCCCGGGTTGCCACGACGCCTGCCGCTTCAAGTTCCTTGTACGCCCGCGCCACCGTGTGCGGGGCTACATCAAGCTGTCCGGCCAGCGCCCGCACGGCAGGAAGCCGGGTGCCGGGCGGCAGCGCCCCGTTGTCGGCAAGGTGGATGACCTGGAGCCTCAACTGCTCGAACAGCGCAACGCTGCTGGCGGGATTGGGCCGCCAGGTGCCGGGGAAGTCAGCGGCGGGGTTCACAGTCCCGCCTCCAGGACGCCGGCCCTGCCAGGACGGGCCGAGAACTGCGCGTTGTAGAGCCGGGCGTAATAGCTGTTGGCGGCCAGGAGGCTTTCATGCGTTCCCTGCTCCACGATGCGTCCATGGTCCATGACGAGAATTAGATCAGCGTTCCGAACCGTGGACAAACGGTGGGCGATCATGAAGCTGGTGCGGCCTTCCTGGAGCCGGCGCATGGCCTGGCGGATCAGCAACTCCGTCCTGGAGTCGACAGAGCTCGTGGCTTCATCGAGGATCAGCACGTCCCGGCCGGCCAGTTGCGCCCTGGCAATGGTAAGCAGTTGCCGCTGGCCCTGGCTGAGCGGTTCGCCCCCATTTTCCAGTACTGTCCCGTACCCGTGGGGCAGCGACCGGATAAAGCGGTCGGCATGGCTGGTTTCCGCGGCGGCGACGATGGCTTGCTCGGACGCGCCGGGAAGCCCGTAAGCAATGTTGTCGCGGATACTGCCGGCAAACAGCCACGCGTCCTGGAGGACGACGCCGAACTGTCCGCGCAGCCGGTCCCGGGGTATGGCTGCGATGTCGGTCCCGCCCATGGTGATCCGCCCTGATCCCGGCTGCAGGAAGCGCATGAGCAGGTTCACAACCGTGCTCTTGCCGGCTCCGGTATGGCCGACGATGGCGACAGCCTGGCCGGGCTCGACGGTGAAGGTGAGGTTGCGGACGGCGGGGACCGAGCCCGGATAGCTGAACGACACGTCCTCGAAGACGATGGGTCCGCCCAGTGGGGCTGCGGACGGGGCTTCCGCCGGCTCCGGCGGATCCTCCTGCGCGTCCAGCAGGGCAAAGACCCGGGCCGCGGAGGCGGCACAGGACTGCATGACATTGAGCAGCCCGCCGATCTGCCCCACCGGTTGCGTGAACAGCCTGCTGAACTGGATGAAGGCCTGGACGCCGCCGATGGTCATGGCTCCCGCGATGACCTGGAGGGCCCCGACGACTGCCACCGCAATGTAGTTCAGGTTGGACATCAGCACCATCAGCGGCTGGACCACCCCGGCCGAGTATTGCGCGGTGCCTGCCGCCCGCGCCAGTCGACGGTTGCTCTGGCTGAAGACCTCCGCGGCCTGGGCCTGCCGGCCGAAGGCTTTGATGACTTCATGGCCGCTGATGAACTCCTCGACGTGTGCATTGAGTTCGCCGGTTTCCTTCCACTGCCTGGCGAAGTGTTCCGCGGACCGGCGTGCCACCAGAACGGTGATCCAGGTCGAGACGGGGACGATGGCGACGGCGATGGCAGCCAGGAGCGGTGAAATCCACAGCATCATGGCCAGGGATCCGGTCAGCATCAGGAACGCCACGATCAGCTGCGTCAGGACCTGGTTCAAGGCCTGGGCGATGTTGTCGACGTCGTTCGTGGCACGGCTCAGGACGTCCCCGCGGGACCGTTCGCGGAAGTAGGTCGAGGGCAGGCGGTGGAGTTTGTCCTCAACGGAGGCCCGAAGGCCGTACATCAGCCCTTGCACGGCATGGGCTGTCAGTGCGCCCTGCACCCAGTTAAAGAGGGAAGCGAAGATATACATCACCGCCACGGCTGCCAGCAGAATTCCAAGCCGTTGATCCAGCGTGCCCTGGAGGACGCCGTCCACCACGACGTCGGTAGCGTCGCCCAGGAACTTCGGGGCGGCCACATTAAGGCCCGCGAAGGCGCACGTGGCGCCGACGGCTCCCAGCATCCGGGCCCGAAAGGGGCGCAGCAGGCCGAGCAGCCTTCGCGCCGTGGGCCAGAACCTGCCCGGCGCTGTTGCCCCGGCTGCCTCCGAAGCCGTCACAGGGGGCCGTCCAGCACAAGCTGTGATTCGGCGATTTCCCGGTAGGTGGGGGAAGCCGCCAACAGGTCCTGGTGCGTTCCCTGCGCCAGAAGGCGGCCGTCGTCGAGCACCAGGATGAGGTCTGCCCCCTCCACGGCGGAAATGCGTTCCGCGACAATGATGACCGTGGCGCTGCCGAGCCGTGGGGCCAGGGCGGACCTGAGCCGGGTATCGGTGTCGTAATCGAGCGCGGAGAAACTGTCGTCGAAGAGGTAGAGGGGCGCATCGCGGAGCAGTGCCCGGGCGATGCACAGCCTCTGGCGTTGCCCTCCGGACAGGCTCGCTCCCCCCTGTCCTACCGGGGTGGCGAGCCCGAGCGGCAGGTCGCGCATGAACCGCATGGTCTGGGCCGTTTCCAATGCAGCCCAGAGTTCCTCGTCCGTTGCGTCGGGCGCGGCCATCCGGAGGTTGTCCGCGATGGTGCCGGTGAAGAGATGGGAGTGCTGGGGCACGACGGCCATGGACCCCCGCAGGTGGTCCAGGGGCAGGTCGCGGATGTCCCGGCCGGCCAGGGTGATGCTGCCCTCGGTGGGGTCGAGGAACCGTGGGATCAGGTTCAGCAGCGTTGTCTTCCCGCTGCCGGTGGCACCCACGATCGCGGTGGTGGTCCCCGGCGCGGCCGTGAAGCTGATGTCCGCCAGGACAGGCGCCTCAGCCCCCGGGTAGGAAAAACCGACCCCCTTGAATTCCACCTGTACTGCCCGATTGGAATCGTCTGACGGCAGCGTGGCTGCATACGCCGCAGCGCTCCCGGCCGCAGTGTCCTGGACCGATGGCTCTGTATCCAGGACCGCCTGGATCCGTTCGGCGCAGACGGCGGCACGCGGCGCAGTCATCAGGACGTACATGGCCATCATGATGGCCAGCAGGATCTGCATGATGTACGCGATGAAGGCCGTCAGCGCCCCCAGGTTCATCTGGCCTGCCTGGATGCGATGGCCGCCGAACCAGACGATGGCCACGGAGCTGATGTTGACCACCAGCATGATCATCGGCAGCATCGCGGCCACCAGCAGCGCGGACTGCAGGTTGTTTGCCGTCAACCCCGCATTGGTCCGGGCGAAGCGCCGCACTTCGTGCTCCTGGCGGACGAAGGCCCGGATGACATCCACCCCGATGATCTGCTCGCGGAGGATTCCGCCAGCGCGGTCGAGCAGGTCCTGGCCCTCCCGGTACAGCGGGATCAGCCGGCGGACGATCAGGTACATGATGAGCAGGAGCACGGGCACGATGACAATAACGACGACGGACAATGCCACGTCCTGCTGCAAGGCAAGGATGACTCCGCCCACGCCCATGGCAGGGCCGGCAACCAGCATGGTGAAGACCAGCACGGCGAACGCCTGCACTTGCTGGGCATCGTTGGTGGCACGGGTGGTCAGGCTTTGGGTCCCGAAGAGTGCCACGTCCTGCGAGGACAGCGACTGGACCTTGGTGAAGATATCCGCCCGGAGGCGGCGCCCGATCCGCATGGCGAGCAGCGCGCCGAGGTAGCCGGCGGCGACCGCCGATGCAGCCTGCACGGCCGCAATGACGGCCATGAGCGCGCCGAGGCGTGTGATGACTTCGGTATCGCCGGCCACGATGCCGTCGTCGATGATCGCCGCGTTCACCGTGGGCAGCAGGAGGTTCGCTGCCGCCTGGACCAACTGCAGAAGAACGATGGCGCCGACGCGGAGCCCTTGGCCTTCCAGCAGCCGCCTCATGAGTCCGACCAGCAAAATACCCCCCGTACATGCCATAGCCGAAGAGAGGGCCGGCGGCTTGACCCTAAAGCTTTGGCGTCATTGTAGGCCAGATCACTTTCGGCTGCTGTCACAGCCTTTGACGGCGTTGGAAAAGCCGGCGGTAAAACCCTTCACCCCTGCTTCCGCCCCACTGCGAAGATGCGCCGGAAAGGATAAACCGTGCCGTGGGGACCCGCCGGATAGGCCTCCCGGAGGACGGCCGCATACTCGCTTTCGAAGGCGGCGCCGTCCTCAGCCGGCAGGGCGGCCAAAACCGGGCGCAGCGCTGTCCCCCGGACCCATTCCAGCACCGGGTCCGGGCCCGGCAGGACCTGCTGGTAGCTGGACTCCCACGTATCCGCCGCGAATCCGGCGTCGAGCAGGATCCCAAGGTAATCGGCCGGCTCGCCCACCGATTCCCCGCCGCGCAGTATTCCGCCCAGCTTCGCAGCCCACCGGTCCGAGGAGGCCAGCTGCCGCATCAGGGCATGCGAGGGGGCGTTGAAGTTCCCGGGAACCTGCATGGCGAACCATGCCCCTGGCCGGAGCGCGGCCAGCCAGGCCCGCATCAGCTCCAGATGGCGGGGAACCCACTGCAGCGCCGCGTTACTGACCACAACATCCGTCTCCGGCGAGGGCATCCAGCCGGCGATATCAGCAAGCTCGAAACGCAGGGACGGTACGTCCCCGGCCACCGCCGCCGCCCTTGCCAACATCTCGGCCGAGGAATCCACTCCCACCACCTCGGCGCCGGGCCAGCGGCGGGCCAGCGTTGCTGTCAGATTGCCCGGACCGCAGCCCAGGTCAACCACCAGGCCAGGCTTTTCCACACGGATCCGGCCGGTGAGGTCGAAGAAGGGCCGGTCCCGGTAGTCACCGAACTGCACATACTTGGCGGGGTCCCATTTCATCAATTTCTCCACTTTCCGGCGCGTTTGGCAGGTACTGCCGTAGCCTAACGCGGCCGGTCGGGTATGCCTGGCACCGGGCACTAAGCTGGAAACCAATGAAACTCGTTGACCAGCTGACTGATCTGCCCGCCCGGAACGTTTCCGCCGCCGTCGACCCTGACGACCTCTACACCCGGTTCGTGGAGTGGACGGAAAGCCGGGGGCTGTCACTGTACCCGGCCCAGGACGAGGCAATCATGGAGCTGGCAACGGGGGCCAACGTTATCCTGGCCACGCCCACGGGGTCGGGAAAATCGCTGGTGGCCATCGCCGCGCACTTCCAGGCCATGGCCCTCGGCCGGCGCAGCTATTACACCGCCCCGATTAAAGCACTGGTGTCGGAGAAGTTCTTTGCCCTGTGCGATATCTTCGGCGCGGAGAACGTCGGCATGATCACGGGCGACTCCGGGGTCAACCAGGACGCCCCCATCATCTGCTGCACCGCCGAAATCCTGGCAAACATTGCCCTCCGCGAGGGGTCGGCGGCGGAGCTTGGCGCAGTCATCATGGACGAGTTCCATTTCTACTCGGATCCGCAGCGCGGCTGGGCGTGGCAGGTGCCCCTGCTGGAGCTTCCCCAGGCACAGTTCCTGCTGATGTCCGCCACCCTGGGCGACGTATCGCGGTTCGAAGAGGGGCTCACCTCGCTCACCGGCCGCCCCACCACCACGGTCAGTTCCGCCGAGCGGCCCATCCCGCTGCATTACTACTACCACCAGACTCCCGTGCACGAGACGCTCGAGGAGTTGCTGTCCACCCGGCAGGTGCCGGTTTATGTGGTGCATTTCAGCCAGATCGAAGCCATCGACCGTGCGCAGAACCTGATGAGCATCAACATGTGCACCAGGGAGGAGAAGGACCGGATTGCCGAGCTGATTGCCAACTTCCGCTTCGCGGCCGGCTTCGGCAAGACGCTCAACAGGCTGGTGCGGCACGGGATCGGCGTTCACCACGCGGGCATGCTGCCCAAGTACCGCCGGCTCGTGGAGCAGCTGGCGCAGGCGGGGCTGCTGAAGGTCATCTGCGGCACTGACACGCTGGGCGTGGGCATCAACGTGCCCATCCGGACGGTGCTGCTCACGGCGTTGAGCAAGTACGACGGCGTACGCACCCGGCTGCTGAACTCCAGGGAGTTCCACCAGATTGCCGGCCGCGCGGGGCGGGCGGGCTACGACACCGCCGGGACGGTGGTGGTGCAGGCGCCCGAGCACGTGATCGAGAATGTCAAGGCGATGGCGAAGGCCACCGCAAAGTTTGGCGACGACCAGAAGAAGCTGCGCCAAGTGGTGAAGAAGAAGCCGCCGGAAGGTTTCGTGTCCTGGGGGGAACCGACGTTCAAGCGGCTGGTGGAGTCGGTCCCCGACCCGCTGAACTCAAGCTTCACCGTGACGCACGCCATGCTGATGAACCTGATGGAGCGCCCGGGCGACCCGTTCACGGCTGCCCGCCGCCTGCTGACCGAAAACCACGAGCCGCGCCCTTCCCAGCTGCGCCTGATGAAGAAGGCACTGGGCATCTACCGGGAACTGCTGGCCGCCGAAGTCATCGAACGGATTCCCGCCGGCGAGCAGGGGGCTGACGGCCGCACTGTCCGGCTGACCGTCCACCTGCAGCCGAACTTCGCCCTGAACCAGCCGCTCTCCCCCTTCGCACTTGCCGCACTGGAGCTCCTTGACCCGGAGTCGCCGTCGTACGCGCTGGACGTGGTGTCCGTGATCGAGGCCACGCTCGAGAAGCCGCGGCAGATCCTCTCCGCCCAGCAGAAGAAGGCACGCGGCGAAGCGGTGGCCGCGATGAAGGCGGACGGGATCGACTACGACCAGCGGATGGCCATGCTGGAGGAGGTCACCTACCCGCAGCCGCTGGCGGAGATCCTGGGGGAAGCGTTCGAGGTGTACCGGAAGGCTGCCCCGTGGGTGGGCGACTTCGAACTTGCCCCGAAATCGGTGGTCCGCGACATGTACGAACGGGCCATGAACTTTGGCGAGTTCGTCCAGTTCTACGGGCTGGCGCGCTCCGAGGGCATCGTGCTGCGGTACCTTGCGGACGCCTTCAAGGCCCTGCGGCAGACCGTGCCGCAGGACATGCTCCGGGAGGACCTCGCGGACCTGACAGCCTGGCTCGGCGAGCTGGTGCGCCAGGTGGATTCCAGCCTCCTGGACGAATGGGAGGAACTGGCCTCCGGGGCGGCACCCACCCCGCACGACGCACCGCCGCCTCCCCCGCCGTCGCTTACCTCCAACATCCGGGCCTTCCGGGTGATGGTGCGCAACGAGATGTTCCGCCGCGTGGAATTGTTCGCCGACGAGGACGCCGCGGCGCTGGGAGAGCTCGACGGCGGCTCGGGCTGGGACGCAGACCGTTGGGAAGATGCGCTGGACGACTACTTCGACGAGCACGACGACATCGGCACCGGTCCGGACGCGCGCGGTCCGGGCCTGCTGATCATCACCGAAGCAGGCGGCACCTGGAAGGTACGGCAGATCTTCGACGACCCGGCCGGGAACCACGACTGGGGCATCTCGGCGGAGGTGGACCTGGCGGAATCCGACGCCACCGGAACCGCCGTGGTGCGGGTGACGGACGTGAACCGGCTCTGAACCGGCACCGGCGGTAAGCTCGGACAATGAGTGTTATCCGCCCCGCAACCCGGCAGGACGTCCCCGCCATCCTCCGGATGATCCACGAACTGGCCCACTACGAAAAGGAACCCGACGCCGTCCGGAACACCCCCGGGATGCTGGAACAGGTGCTGTTCGGCGAAAACCCCCGCGTGTTCGCGGCCATGGCCGAAAACGCCGCAGGCGAAGTCCAGGGCTTTGCGCTGTGGTTCCTGAACTACTCCACGTGGGAGGGCGTGCACGGCATCTACCTCGAGGACCTCTACGTCAGCCCGGAGGCCCGCGGCGAGGGGCATGGCAAGGCACTGCTGCAGCACCTCGCCGGGATCGCCGTGGCCAACGGCTATGCACGGGTGGAGTGGAGTGTCCTGGACTGGAATGAACCATCCATCAACTTCTACCGCAGCCTGGGCGCCCGCCCCATGGACGGCTGGTCCACCTTCCGCCTGACCGGCGACGCGCTGGAACAGTTCGGCGGTCCTGTACCCGCGGCCGCCCGTGGCTAGGACGGGGCTGCCCGCACTCCTCCCTGCGGCAGGGCATGAGGTCCGGGCAAGGCATGGGTTCCGGGGAATGCGGACGGTGGAACACTACTTCACGGTCCCCCTGGACCATTGGGCGCCCCGGGACGGTTCCGGGGAGACCATCACCGTCTTCGCCCGCGAGTACGTGTCCGCGAACCACAGCGAGGAAGCCGCGGCGCGCCTGCCCTGGCTCCTCTTCCTGCAGGGTGGTCCAGGTGGCCGGGGGAACAGGTGGGGTTCCCTGGGCGGCTGGGGCAAAGCCGCGGCCCAGGACTTCCGCGTCCTGATGCTGGACCAGCGCGGTACCGGCCTTTCCACCCCGGTTGACCGCACTACCCTGCCCCTTCGTGGATCTGCAGCCGAACAGGCCGCCTACCTGGAACACTTCCGGGCGGATTCGATTGTGGCGGACGCCGAGCTGATCCGCACGGCACTCGGTTCGCCGGCCTGGACCATCTACGGCCAGAGCTACGGGGGCTTCTGCGCCCTGAGCTACCTTTCCTTCGCGCCGGAGGGCGTGCGGGAGGCGCTGATCACCGGCGGCCTGCCACCGCTCACCGGTGGTGCGGACCGTGTCTACCGGGCCACGTTCCGGCGGGTGGCGGCCCGTAACGCCGAGTACTTCGGCTGGTATCCGGAGGACCGGACAACTGTTGATCGGATCGCGGCGCATCTGCGGTCCGCCCCGGAGGTCCTGCCCGACGGCTCACCCCTCACGGTGGAGCGCTTCCAGATGCTGGGCGCGTTCCTGGGCGGCAACACCCGGGTGGACAGCCTCCACTACCTCCTGGAGGATGCCTTCGTGGAGACCGCGGCCGGCACCCGGCTTTCGGACCCGTTCCTGGAGCAGCTCCAGGGCATCGTCTCCCGGCGCTCCAATCCCCTCTACGCGCTGATGCATGAGTCCATCTACGGGCAGGGAGGAGCCACCGGCTGGTCCGCCTGGCGCGTACTCCAGGAGTACCCGGAGTTCCGCCCCGATGCCGATCCCCTGCTGCTCACCGGCGAGATGGTCTACCCGTGGTACTTCGAGCAGGACCCGGCCCTTCAGCCGCTGCGTGAAGTGGCCGCGCTCCTCGCCGCGAAGGACGACTGGAAGCCGCTTTATGACCCGCAACGGCTGGCAGCCAACCGCGTTCCGGTAGCCGCAGCGGTCTACACGGACGACATCTACGTTGACCGGGACCTGTCCCTGCAGACGGCATCGGCTGTCCGGGGACTGCAGGTCTGGGAAACGGCCGACTTCCACCACGATGGCATCGCCGACGACGGTGAACGGATCTTCGCCCGTCTCCTGGGAATGGCCAGGTCAGGCGGCCGCTGACCGGCGGTGCGCCGTTCGCGTCAGGAATGCCGCTGCAAGTACGGCGCTCCCGATGGTTCCGCCGAGCAGGTTCAGGCCAAGGTAGCCGATCCACCCCAGGACGACTCCGGAAACGGCGCCGCCGATGGCCCCGGCCGCACCCATCAGCATGTCGGACACGCCCTGCACGGCCACCCGCGCTTCCTGGCCGACGCTTTCGGCCAGCAGGGTGGACCCTGAGATGGTGGCGGCTGACCAGCCCATGCCCAGCAACACCAGGCCGACGGCCACGGCGGGCGTTGCGCCCTGCCCGAACCCGGCGACCGCTGCCGCAAGGACCAGTACGGCGAACCCGATCATGATGGTCTCGATCTTGCCGGCCCTGTCGGTCAGCCACCCCATGGCCGGGGACAGGGCGAACATCCCCGCGATATGCAGCGAGATGGTGAAGCCGATGATGACCAGGACGTCCCCTGCGGCGACGTGGCCGGTGTGGGAAGCTGCAGGACCTTCCACCAGGTGCTGCAGGTGCAGGGGCGTCATGGACATCACCCCGACCATCACGGCATGGGCTGCGACCACGGCAGTGACGGCCAGCAGTGCGGTTTGCGAGTCCCTGATGGAGTGCAGGCCCCGGACCAACGACCCGGCGGTCCCCGGCGTGCCCGGCGTGCCCGCGGCGGCTTCCAGGGCGGGGGACGTCCCGGCCGCGCGCACCTCCAGCGGCGGCGCACCCCTGGCGGCGAGCTCGCGCGCCAGCAGGAGCGGATCCGGGCGAAGGCCGGCAAACAGAAGCACGGTTGCCACGACAAGCCCGGCGGCGGCAATGACGAACGGACCCGCCACAGGGGGAAGTCCGAGGGCTGTTCCCACAGCGGCGCCGGGCTGGATCAGGTTGGGGCCCGCCACGGCGCCCACGGTCATCGCCCAGACGACGGCGGACAGCGCCCGGCCCCGGTGCTCGGCAACAGCGAGGTCGACGGCGGCGAAGCGCGCCTGCAGGCTGGCGGCCGTTCCGATGCCGATGCCTGCCGCGCCCAGGAGCAGCAGGATGAAGAGCCCGGACACCACAGCGAGCACCATGAGCACGGTCCCCGCCAGCGCGGCCGAGAGCCCGACCACCTGGCCGGTGCGGCGACCGCGGCGGTCGGCAAGTGCGGCCAACGGCAACGCGGCTGCAGCAGCTCCCAGCGTCATCACCGTGGCTACCGCACCGGCCCACGCCGTGGAGCCCGAAAGCTCAACGGCAAGGATGGACCCGATCGAGACGGTTGCTCCCGTCCCGATCCCGCCGAACACCTGGGCTGCGCCCAGGAGCACCACGGTGCGCCGCTGCACCTGGCGCACGCCCTGTTCCTTCGCAAGTGTGCGGGCCATGGGACGAGCCTAGTCCTCACCGGCCACCACCAGAAGAGGGTTTTTAAACAGGAAATCCCGGCCGCGCGGGCGGCCGGGATCCCCTCAGATGGCAGGGGTGCGTGCCCGTTAGTCGATGTCGCTGTGGCTCTTCCGGGCGTCTTCCTCGAGGCGTGGATCGATCTTCGACGTTTGGGCCTTGGAGCTGACCAGGCTGGCGATCACGGCGATGACGATGGTACCCACGATGACCGCAAGGGACACGAAGGTGGGAATCTCAGGCGCCCATTCGATGTGCTTGCCGCCGTTGATGAACGGCAGTTCGTTGACGTGCATGGCGTGCAGGACCAGCTTGACGCCGATGAAAGCAAGGATGAAGGACAGTGCGTGCTTCAGGTAGATGAGCCGGTTCATCAGGCCGCCCAGCAGGAAGTACAGCTGCCGCAGGCCCATCAGTGCGAACAGGTTGGCGGTGAAGACGATGAACGGGCTTTGGGTGAGGCCGAAGATGGCGGGAATCGAGTCC
Source organism: Arthrobacter sp. E70 (assembly GCF_058266945.1). Lineage (NCBI taxonomy): Bacteria > Bacillati > Actinomycetota > Actinomycetes > Micrococcales > Micrococcaceae > Arthrobacter > Arthrobacter sp. E70. The sequence goes on from NZ_JBYQFR010000008.1 coordinate 65,869, forward strand.
ACCGCGAAGAGCAGGTCCGTGAGGCCGATGGTGATGAAGACGATCACCATGGGGGTGAAGACCTTCTTGCCGTTCACCGTGGTGCGGAGCTTTCCGCCGTCGAACTTCTCCGACATGGGGATGACCTTGCGGATCCTGGCGATCAGCGGGTTCTCCCGGTCCTCTTCCTCTTCGCCTTCGTCCTGGGCCTGCTTCCAGGCGGTCCACAGCAGGAAGGCGCCGAAGATGTAGAAGACCCAGCTGAACTGTTCAATGACCATGGCGCCGAGCAGGATGAAGATGCCGCGCAGGATCAGCGCGATGATGATGCCCACCATCAGAACTTCCTGCTGGTACTTCCGCGGCACGGAGAACCTGGCCATGATGATGATGAAGACGAACAGGTTGTCGATGCTGAGGCTGTATTCGGTGACCCAGCCTGCCACGAACTGGCCGCCGAACTCCGGGCCGGTGAAAGCGAACATTGCGCCCGCGAACACCAGGGCCAGGGAGACGTAGAACGCCACCCACAGGCCGGCTTCCTTCATGGAGGGTTCGTGCGGGCGCCGGACCACCAGGAGGAGATCGGTCAGGAGGATCAGGCCGAGGACGACAAATGAGCCGACCTCAAACCATACGGGCAAATCGAGCACGGGTAAGCCTTTCGCAGGGTACACAGAAGCGGTGTAAGTCTCTCCGGCCTGCCTGTGCACTCGGTGCTGATGTGGCGGCCCGCTACGCCCGGCGGGGCAACTGTGCCCTGCGTGTTGACGATCGTAGCGCTTGGGATACTCCCCTACGTGCCGTTAACTGTACCCCAGGCGGCAGCGGCCGCGCGCCCTAGGCGTGCCCCGCCGCCTGCATCTGGCGCAGTTCCTTCTTCAGTTCGCTGACCTCGTCACGGATGCGTGCCGCCACCTCGAACTGGAGTTCGGCCGCTGCGCCGTGCATCTGCTCGGTGAGTTGTTCGATCAGGCCTACCAGGTCCTCGGCCGGGGCTGCTGCCAGGCCGTCGGCCCGTACCATGGCAGCGCCCTTCTTGGCCCCCTTCGCGGCCTTGGCACCGGGCTTGGCCGCCGCGGTAATACCGCGCTTGCCCTTGCCGTAATCGAAACTGCCCAACAGCGCGTCGGTGTCGGCATCCTCGCGGGCCAGCTGGTCCGTGATGTCCGCGATCTTTTTGCGCAGCGGCTGCGGGTCCACGCCGTGTTCCTGGTTGTAGGCCACCTGGATGGCGCGGCGCCGATTGGTCTCGTCGATGGCGCTGGCCATGGAGTCGGTGATGCGGTCCGCGTACATGTGCACCTGGCCGGACACGTTACGGGCCGCTCGGCCAATGGTCTGGATCAGCGACGTGGAGGAGCGCAGGAAGCCTTCTTTGTCTGCGTCCAGGATGCTGACCAGGGAAACCTCGGGCAGGTCCAGGCCTTCGCGGAGCAGGTTGATGCCCACCAGGACGTCGAAGCTGCCCAGCCGCAGTTCGCGCAGGAGCTCAACACGGCGCAGGGTGTCCACGTCCGAGTGCAGGTACTCCACCTTCACGCCGTGGCCCAGCAGGTAGTCGGTGAGGTCCTCGGCCATGCGCTTGGTGAGCGTGGTGACCAGGACGCGTTCGTCCTTCTCCACCCGGGTGCGGATCTCGCCGAGGAGGTCGTCGATCTGGCCCTTCGTGGGTTTGACGATGACCTCCGGGTCCACCAGGCCCGTGGGACGGATGATCTGCTGGACGAAGCCGTCGGCCTTGCCCAGTTCGTATTTGCCGGGGGTGGCCGAGAGGTAGACGGTCTGGCCGATGCGTTCCAGGAACTCGTCCCATTTCAGCGGGCGGTTGTCCATGGCGGACGGCAGCCGGAAGCCGTGGTCCACGAGGGTGCGCTTGCGGGACATGTCGCCTTCGTACATGGCGCCGATCTGCGGGATGGTGACGTGGGATTCGTCCACCACCAGCAGGAAGTCGTCCGGGAAGTAGTCCAGGAGGCAGTGCGGCGCGGAACCGCCGGGGCGGCCGTCGATGTGCCGGGAATAGTTTTCGATGCCGTTGCAGAACCCCATCTGCTGCATCATCTCGAGGTCGTACGTGGTGCGCATGCGGAGGCGCTGGGCCTCCACCAGCTTGTTCTGGCCCTCCAGGACCGCCAGCCGGTCGGCCAGCTCATCCTCGATGGACTTGATGGCACGGCTCATCCGTTCGGGCCCGGCCACGTAGTGCGAGGCGGGGAAGACGTACATCTCCGTCTCCTCGCGGATCACCTCACCGGTGACGGGGTGCAGGGTGTAGATGTTCTCCACCTCGTCGCCGAAGAACTCGATCCGCAGCGCCAGTTCCTCGTACATGGGGATGATCTCCACCGTGTCGCCGCGCACGCGGAAGGTACCCCGGTGGAAGTCCATGTCGTTGCGGGCGTACTGCATGGAGACGAACTTGCGCAGCAGTGCGTCCCGGTTCATCTCCTGGCCCTTGCGGAGGGTGACCATCCCGGCGATGTATTCCTCGGGAGTGCCCAGGCCGTAGATGCAGGAGACCGTGGCCACCACGATGACATCGCGCCGGGTCAGCAGGGCGTTGGTGGCCGAGTGGCGGAGCCGTTCGACTTCCTCGTTGATGGAGGAGTCCTTTTCGATGAACGTGTCCGTCTGCGGCACGTACGCTTCCGGCTGGTAGTAGTCGTAGTACGAGACGAAGTATTCCACCGCGTTGTTGGGCAGGAGTTCGCGGAACTCATTGGCCAGCTGCGCGGCGAGCGTCTTGTTCTGCACCATCACCAGGGTGGGGCGCTGCACCTGTTCGATGAGCCAGGCGGTGGTGGCGCTCTTGCCGGTACCGGTGGCGCCCAGCAGGACCACGTCCTTCTCGCCGTTGTTGATCCGCTCCGTCAGCTCGGCGATGGCGGCAGGCTGGTCACCGGCAGGCTTGAACTCGCTGATGACTTCGAAGGGCGCTACAACACGGTTGATATCCTGCGCAAGGCTCATGGATCTAATCTACAGCCGGGCTCGGACACTGGCCGGTCCAGTCCGTTACGGGCGAACATGCAGCAGGTGCGGTTTCATGAAGCGCCGGCAGCGTCAGGACCCGTACGACGGCGGGGCCCACCCGCTGGCCTCGGCCCAGGCACACATCCGGGGCCAGGCGGCGTCGGTGAACCAGGGTTCCTTGGCTTCAGCGTAGGCCCTGGTGCCGTCCGGGCCGGCAAAACGTTCCGCGAGGCCTGCCTTGTGCGCCTGGTAGTCGCTGAGCGCGGCGGGTTCGTTCCGCAGCCAGTCCCGGAACATCAGGGCGTAGCGCCACCCGGGCGAGCCGGCAACGCGGACGTGGATGTTCACGGTGCGGCCCGGGTCGGCGTTGGCGTGGAACCGTTTCTGCCATTGGCCAGGGTCCGGCTCGCCCGGCTTGGGTGTATCGGATCCCGCTTCCGGCACCAGAGGAAAGCCGGCTGCCGCAAGCAGCGGCGCGGCGCTGTCCGCGGCGCCCAGGCTGGCTACCGCAACCTGCAGGTCGATCACGTCCTTGGCTGCCAGCCCCGGCACGGACGTGGAGCCTATATGGTCCACGCCAAGGACGAGCCCGGGGGCGGCCGCCATGATCCGTGCGCCGATCCTGTCCGCCTGCCGCGCCCACTCGTCCCGGTGCGGCTGCAGGACCGGTGCGCCGTCCCGTGGGGCGCGCCGGCCCGCAGCGAGATTGCGGGCGAAGGGCACCAGCCTGTCGTCCCAGAGCCGGTCCACCTGGTCCAGCAGTTGCTGGACGCTCCCCGAGTTGTCCAGGACGACGTCGGCCGCAGCAAGCCGGACCTGGCGGGCGGCCTGGGCGGCCATCCGGGCGCGCGCTGCGTCCCCTGTCATGCCGCGCAGCTCCTGCATGCGCTGCAGCCGCACCTCATCCGGGGCATCAACCACCAAGACCAGGTGGAAGGCGCTCCCCTGCCCTGTCTCAACCAGCAGGGGGATGTCCTGGACCACCACCGCATCATGGGGTGCGGCTCCCGTGATTGCAGCGGCGCGGGCACGCACCAGCGGATGGATGATGGCGTTCAGCGCCGCGAGCCGCTCCGGGTTGCCGAACACCGCCTCGCCGAGCCGTGCGCGGTCAAGCCGCCCGCCGCCGTCGAGCATCTCCTTGCCAAACTCTTCCGCCACGCGGGCCAGGCCGTCGGTGCCCGGCTCCACCACTTCCCTCGCCAGGGCATCCGCATCCACGAGGACCGCGCCACGTTCCTGCAGGCGCGCAGCCACCAGTGACTTCCCGGACGCGATGCCGCCCGTCAACCCAATCTTCAGCACACTCCCACCCTAGGGCACGCCCCTAGGATCACCTGTGGCCCCCTTAGGCCCCCTCATGCCCTTGCGCGTTTTGCTCGGCACGGCTTTTGATGCCCTGGAGCATGCGCCGGGACATGATGAAGCTGGCCACCTCCACCACTTCAACCATCCACACTGTCCACCACCGACGGTAGGCATACCGCTCCCGCACCAGCAGCCGGGTGGTGCCATCTGGCTGTGGCCGCAGGACGAACGCCCAGGAGAAGTCGAACGGCCCGGGAGGCGAATCGGGTGGTACGCGCAGGACCAGCGCCCGGCCTGGGTCCACCAAACCCACTTCCAGGTCTGCGGACGCAGCCGGAGCCAGGTGGAAACGGTCGCCGCCTGAACGTCCTGCCATTCGGGATGGATGCGGTCCGCGCTGTGGATGTCCAGGCCGGCGAGGTTTTCCAGGAAGTCGTAGCTGTACAGCCCGCCGCGGCGCTGGCCCATCTGCGCCAGCCAGGGCCAGGCTGCCGACGCCGGGGCATTGATGGAAATTGCCCGTGTTGCCTGCAGGTCAGCGGCAGGCAGGAAGTCATCTCCCGGCAGGGGACCGTTCGGTTCGGGATCCGTGGCACCCCACCGCAAGTAGAACCGCCGGAAGAAGAAACCCGCCGCTGCCAAGGCGGCGGCCACTACGGGCACAGGGAGACGGTTCCTATCCAGTGACAATGACATGAATCAATTCTCTGGACCGCGTCCCTTCCCTGTCATGGGCCCTAAGCCCTGGTGTGCCAACGCGGATGCTGCGCCGTATTCCGAAGCCAATAGGGCCGGGACGCCGCACTAGACTGGGCCGGGTGCATGAACAGGAGAGCAGGGCCACGGCTTATACGACGCTGGCTTCCGGTCCGGATTTCCGCCACGAACTCGAGATCAAACGGTCCAGGTTCATCACGGTCCTTCGGAGGGCGGCCACCGAGGACCAGGCCCGGGACCTCGTGGCGGACCTGCGCCGGGAGTTCCATGACGCACGGCACCATTGTTCGGCGTTCATCATCGGCCCGGACCGGGGCATCCAGCGCTCCAGCGATGACGGCGAACCCTCCGGAACCGCCGGGATCCCGATGCTCGAGGCGCTCGCCAAAAGGGAGACGGCCCCCGGGGTGGCCGACTTGAGCGACGTCAGTGCCGTCGTCGTGCGCTACTTCGGCGGCGTCCTGCTCGGGGCCGGCGGGCTGGTCCGGGCGTACTCCGAGTCCGTGTCCTCCGCGCTGTCACTCGCGCCGCTGGTGCGCCGCAGCAGGCTGCGCGTCTGCGCCGTTGACGTGCCGCATGCCGCGGCGGGACGGCTGGAAAACGACCTGCGTGCCGCCGGTTTCACCATGGCAACGACGAGCTACGCCGCCCAGGGCACTGTCCTGCGTGTCGCCGTCGCGGATGAAGCCGGCGCCATTGCGGCTGCCGCCGAACGCGTCCAGGTCCTCACCGCCGGGAGCGCTTCGTTGGCGCCCGAAGGAACGGAGTGGATAGATGAACCCCTCGCCTAAGGTCTCCCTGGTGGACGTTGACGACGACATCGCGGAGAAGCTGCTCGACCTGGCCAAACGCGATGCCTCCCCTGACGAGGTGGCTCCCCCGCTCGGCGGGCCCGGCTGGAACCTGGAGCGGACCGCCTGGTTCTTCGGCTACCACCGGGCCGCTGCCCAAGGACTTGACGGCCCTGCCGGCGAGAAGTCATGGGCCGTGCTCAGCGACGGCGGCGTGGCTGGCTCCGTTCGGCTCAAGCGTGATGCCTCCGGCAATCACTCGGCGGAGACAGGCATCTGGCTCGGCAGGAGCTTCCGCTCCCGCGGCATCGGCAGTGCCGCCCTGGACCTGCTCCTGGCAGAGGCCCGCTGCGCCGGGATGCACCGGGTCACCGCCCGAACCTTGGCCGGCAACCACAGCGCGCAGCGGCTTCTCGCTGCAGCCGGGGCCGTACTGACGCCCGACGACGACGGGACGGTCCTCGCCGTCGTCGAGCTTTAACCCGCGCAGACCGGAATGCGTGACTTTTGCGCTGCCTGAAGGCCGCCGGTTCTGGGAATCCGCGGACCCTTTAGCCCTCGACCGGCATAATTCACGCCTTTGCGTCGCCGGGAAGCCGCCTTAAAGCAATCAGACCCCCTGCCGGTAAGGCAGGGGGTCTGATGCTTCAACCCGGAAGGTCCGGGCCGGTGGCAATTAGTTGCCGGTCAGCTTCTCGCGCAGGGCAGCAAGCGCCTCGTCCGAGGCCAGGGTGCCGGCACCGGAGTCGGTGGCAGCAGGCTCGGAGGAGTAGCTGGTGGCGCCGGACTCGCTGTCGCCGGACGTTGCCGCAGCGGCGTCGTCGGCAGCGTGCTGGGCAACCTGCTTCTTGTGTGCTTCCCAACGTGCCTGGGCGTCAGCGTACTGCTGCTCCCATGCGGCGCGCTGAGCTTCGTAGCCCTCGAGCCATTCGTTGGACTCGGGGTCGAAGCCCTCGGGGTACTTGTAGTTGCCCTCTTCGTCGTACTCTGCGGCCATGCCGTACAGGGCGGGATCGAATTCGGTGCTGTCGGCGTCGACACCCTCGTTGGCCTGCTTGAGGGACAGCGAGATGCGGCGGCGCTCGAGGTCGATGTCGATGACCTTAACGAACAGTTCGTCGCCAACGGAGACAACCTGCTCGGCCAGCTCAACGTGGCGCACGGCGAGCTCGGAGATGTGGACCAGGCCTTCGATACCGTCTTCGACGCGGACGAACGCACCGAACGGAACGAGCTTGGTGACCTTACCCGGAACAACCTGGCCGAGGGCGTGGGTGCGGGCGAAGGTCTGCCACGGGTCTTCCTGCGTAGCCTTGAGCGACAGCGAGACGCGCTCGCGGTCCAGGTCGACCTCGAGGACCTCGACGGTGACTTCCTGGCCAACCTCGACAACCTCGGACGGGTGGTCGATGTGCTTCCAGGACAGCTCGGAAACGTGCACCAGGCCGTCTACGCCGCCCAGGTCCACGAAGGCACCGAAGTTGACGATGGAGGAAACGACGCCGGGACGGACCTGGCCCTTTTCCAGCTTGTTGAGGAAGGTGGAGCGGACCTCGGACTGGGTCTGCTCGAGCCATGCACGGCGGGACAGCACAACGTTGTTGCGGTTCTTGTCCAGTTCGATGATCTTGGCTTCGATCTGCTGGCCGATGTACGGAGCCAGGTCGCGCACACGGCGCATCTCGACGAGGGATGCGGGCAGGAAGCCGCGCAGGCCGATGTCGAGGATAAGACCACCCTTGACGACCTCGATGACGGTACCGGTGACAACACCGTCTTCTTCCTTGACCTTCTCGATGTCGCCCCAGGCACGCTCGTACTGAGCACGCTTCTTGGAGAGGATCAGGCGGCCTTCTTTGTCTTCCTTGGTGAGCACCAGGGCTTCGACCTGATCGCCGACGGAGACAACGTCTCCGGGATCAACGTCGTGCTTGATGGAGAGCTCGCGGGAGGGGATGACACCTTCGGTCTTGTAACCGATGTCGAGCAGGACTTCATCGCGGTCGACCTTGACGACGGTACCTTCGACGAGGTCTCCGTCGTTGAAGTACTTGATGGTCGCGTCGACTGCTGCGAGGAAGTCCTCAGCGGTACCGATGTCGTTAATGGCGACCTGCGGGGTACCGGGCTTCTCGGTGGAGGTGATGGTCATGTAGTAGGGGCTCCGTTGTGGATAGTTAGTCGGTCAGGCAAACCGGCGCGCCCGCGTCATGGAACGCAGGCGCAATGTACGGTGAATCCGAATGGATCCTCCGGGTCATCCTGATTTTGTGGATTGCTGTTACAGATACTGCAGAACGTGCACGTGGTACACGCCCGTTTATTCTAGTCGCTGCCGCCAACACGGGTCAAAAGCGGTGCTCAGCCCATCCCCTAGAAGTGCGTGAGGCAGTGCGTCGCCCGCTCGACGGCGAACATCTGCCGGGCGCTGAGGACAGCGCCGGGCGTTGCCTCGCTGATCGTGCCGGCCGCCTTCAGGGTCACGGGACAGACGCCGCCCAGGTAGATGGAGGAGAGGGCGGAGACGTCGAGTACCAGGTCCGCACCTGTGCCGTCGGCAACGTGTTCGACGGCGGCCTGGCCGCCCTTGACGTCCAGGGCGAAAGTTCCAGCGGTGAGGCCCAGCGGGTCCCCCACCTCCAGGACCAGCCGCCCGTCGGCCGGGTAGTGCCGGGCTGCCAGGGCCTGCGGAATGTCCAGGAGCCGGAGCCAGAGCATGTCCCGGCTGTCCGACGCTTCGATGCAGCGCGCGTCCGCCAACGCCCATGCGAGGGGATCGTCCACCGGCGCCTCGTTCCAGGAAACGCGTTCCACGAGGTCGATGGCGGCCAGGTATTGCCAGAGCTCCAGGTAGGCGTGGTCGGTGGCGGCAACGAGGTCCACCACTTCAACGGTGGCCGGCTCGGTGTCCCAGCCGAGGAACTTGTAGGAGACGTAGCCGTCGATCCCGCCGTCCGGCCCATAGTGCAGTGCCACCTTGACTGCGGGATCTTCCTTGCCGTCCCGCGCGAGCGACCCCGACGCGAGCTGCCGGTACCATTCCTGCCGGTCGATGGAGCCGGGCGTGTGGCGGTGGACCCGGCTGAAGACTGCGGGCGCCACCTCGAGCAGGACCTTCGGGTCTGCCACCTCGACCGTGCCGGTGGCCTGGTGCCGCAGGTTGAACCGCGCCGTGGTGTCCACCTTCACGGCGCGCTCGAGGCTGGCCACGCCGTACCCGAAGCGCCCGTAAATGGTTCCTTCGGACGCGGTGAGTGCTGCCACGGCGATGCCGTCCTTCTTCGCGAGCTGGAGGTCCTCGGTCATCATGCGGCGGAGCAGGCCGCGCCGGCGGTGGGACGTGCGGACCGTCACCGCGGTGACGAGCTGGGCTTCGACCATCCGGCCGAAGCCGATGTTCAGGCTCTTCCGCATGGTGCCGAAGGTGGCTACCGGTACGTCGGCCGGCAGGGACGATGCCGCCACAGGTCCGGTCTGGTACGCGCCGGTGAAGATCCGGCCGTCCGTTTCGTAGGTGGCGAGGGAACGCTCCACGTGGTCGGGCGTGCGGGTGGATTCATGGAAACCGAATCCCACGGCCCGGGCCCACGTTTCGGCCTCCGCGTAACCGTCCTTGCCTTTGGACACGGCGGGAAAGCGCCGGATTTCGTAGTTTCCGCTCAGATCACCCATTTGTCCGAGCGTAGTAATGAATCCGGCGCATGACCAGCAAAAACGTGTCGGAGAGCGGCTTGGACCCCCTCCGGCCTAGTGGCCGGCGTCGTACCAGCTGGGTCCGACGCCGATCTGGACTTCCAGCGGCACGCTCAGGTCCGCAGCGGCGGCCATTTGCTCGGTGACCAGCTTCTCGACGGCGGCCCGCTCCCCCGCAGCCACTTCCAGGACCAGTTCGTCATGGACCTGCAGCAGCATCCGCGACTTCAGCCCCTGCGCCTGCAGTTCGGCGTGGACACCGAGCATGGCGCGCTTGATGATGTCCGCGGCAGAGCCCTGGATAGGGCTGTTGAGGGCGATCCGCTCGGCGTTCTCGCGCAGCTGGCGGTCTGTGCTGGTGAGGTCCGGCAGGTAGCGGCGCCGGCCTTCAATGGTGGCGGTGTATCCGTCCACCCGGGCCTGGTCCACTACTCCGCGCAGGTAGTCCCGCACGGCACCGAAACGGTCGAAGTAGTCCTTCATGAGCGTCCGGGCCTCGTCCACGGAAATTTCCAGCTGCTTGGACAGCCCGAAGGAGGTCAGCCCGTAGGCAAGGCCGTAGGACATCGCCTTCACCTTGGAGCGCATGGCACTGGTGACCTGGTCGGTGGGGACGTGGAAGATGTTCGAGCCGACGAAGCGGTGCAGGTCCTCGCCGTCCTTATAGGCCTGGATCAGGCCCTGGTCGCCGGAGAGGTGGGCCATGATGCGCATCTCGATCTGCGAGTAGTCGGCAGACAGCAGGCATTCGTAGCCGTCGCTGACCACGAAGATCCCACGGACCCTGCGGCCTTCCTCACTGCGGATGGGGATGTTCTGCAGGTTGGGGTTGTTGGACGAGATCCGGCCCGTGGCGGCCACGTTCTGGGCGTACGTGGTGTGGATCCGGCCGTCCTCGGCCACCGACTTCTTCAGCGACTCGAGCATCTGGCGGAGCTTGGCCGCTTCGCGGTGCGCCATGAGCTGCACCAGGAATTCGTGCCCGGTCTTCTCCAGGAGGTTCTTCAGTGACGCGGCGTCGGTGGTGTAGCCGGACTTGATCTTCTTGGTCTTGGGGAGCTGCAGTTCATCGAACAGGACGGTCTGCAGCTGCTTGGGCGAACCAAGGTTGACCTCATGTCCAATGGCCGCGAAGGCCTGCTCCTGGGCCTGGTCGATGACCCTGGCGAGGTCGGCAAGCTGTTCGTCCATGCGGTCCATGTCGATGGCGATGCCGGCGAGTTCCATGTCCGCCAGGACGCGGCTGACGGGCAGTTCCAGGGTGGACAGGAGCTCCTCCGCCTTGCGTTCCTTCAGCTCGTCCTCGAAATACCGGCTGAGGGCCTGCACGACGGCAGCGGCCTGGACGAGCGCGTCGGCAGCCGCGGCGTCGTCCCCGTCGAACGAAAGTTCCAGCTGGCCGGCCTTGGCAGTGGCGGCCGGGATGCCCACGTTGAGGTGGTGCTGGGCCAGTTCGGCCAGTTCGTAGGTGCGGCGGTCCGGCTGGATGAGGTACCCGGAGATCGAGGTGTCGTCCACCACGCCTTCCAGCTCGAGGCCGCGTGCCGTCAGCGCCTTCAGCGCGGCCTTGAACCCGTGCAGCACCTTGGGCGCCTCGGGATCACGCAGCCAGCCGGCCAGGACATTCTCGGTCCCGGCGTCAAGGCCGGCAAGGTCGAGGTACACGGCGGCATCGCCACGGACGATAGCCAGGGCGGCCGCGTCCTCGCCGATGCGGCCGGGCACGAGGTCGACGGCGAGGGCGGACCGCTGCCCGGCGCCGGCGGCCAGGAACGCGTCCAGTTCCGCGGCGTCCGACGGCGTGGTGTACGGGGGCGCTTCAATGCTTTCCCGTTCCGCGGCGGGGGTGTCGGCGTCGCCGTAGAGGGCGAACAGGCGGCTGCGGATGGTCTTGAATTCGAGCTGGTCGAACAGGTCCTCCAGGGCTGCCTGGTCCGGCCGGGGCTGGTAGAGGTCGTCCAGGGTGACGGGGAGCTCGAGGTCGGTGTGGAGCTGGTTCAGGCGGCGGTTGCGCTTGACGTTCTCGATGTTCTCGCGGAGGGCATCGCCCACCTTTCCGCCGATGGAGTCCAGGTGTTCCAGGACGCCTTCAAGCCCGCCGTAGAGGTTGATCCACTTGGCCGCGGTCTTGGGTCCGACGCCCGGGACGCCGGGGAGGTTGTCAGCGGTTTCCCCCACAAGGGCAGCGAGGTCGGAGTAGCGGCCGGGGCTGACGAAATACTTTGCTTCGATGGCGGCGGCGTCCATCCGGGGGATGTCGCTGACGCCCTTCTTCGGGTAGAGCACGAAGACGTTGTCTGTGACGAGCTGGAAAGCGTCCCGGTCGCCGGAGACCAGGAGGACCTCGAACCCTGCCTTCTCGCCCATGGTGGCGAGCGTGGCGAGGATGTCATCGGCCTCGTATCCGGGCATCTTGATGGTCTTGATGCCCCAGGCCTCCATCACCTGGGCGATGAGGTCGATCTGCCCGCTCATCTCGCGCGGGGTTTCGTTCCGGCCACCCTTGTATTCGCTGTACTCCGTCTTCCGGTGGGTTGATTCGTCCGAGACATCGAAGGCGACCGCGATGTGCGTAGGCTGCTGTTCCTTGATGAGGTTGATCAGCATGGACGTGAAGCCGTGGATGGCGTTGGTGTGCTGGCCGTTGGAGGTGGAGAACTTGTCCGCCGGGAGGGCGAAGAAGGCACGGAACGCCATGGAGTGGCCGTCAAGCACCAGCAGGCGGGGCTGGTCGGTGATGGGAATGACTGGCGCTTCGGTAGCAGAAACAGACCGAACATCAGCGGGCTTTGCGGCGCGGGCAGCGGGCCTGCGGGCGGAGGACGTGTCCTGGGCCGTGGCCTCCCCGTCGATTGCCTGGGACGGGAAAGGGGCCGGTTTGGTTGTTTCACTCACAGGTGCCAGCCTAGTTGGCATGACTGACAATTTCACGCCGGGCGCTTTCGCCGAGGAGCTGGCGGCCGCCGGAATTCCGGACCATCTGCACGACTGGCTGGGACGGTTCGGCATCGGCGCCCTCGTCGTGAAGATGGGGATCCGTTTCCTTGAAATGAGCCCGGAACGGAGCGTGGCCACCATGCCGGTGGAGGGCAACACCCAGGTGGCCGGGATCCTGCACGGCGGTGCGCACGTGGTGCTGGCCGAGACCCTCGGTTCCTTTTCGGCGGGCATGCATGCCGGCCCGGGACGCCATGCCGTCGGCATCGAAGTCAACGCCACCCACCACCGGTCCATCACCGGTGGCCTGGTGACAGGCACCTGCACGGCGGTCCATCTCGGCCGGACACTGGCCACCCACGAGATCGTCATGACCGATGACCAGGGGCGGCGGCTTTCCACCGCCCGGATCACGAACATGCTCAGGGACGACGCGCGCTGACCGAGGGCAGCGCTGCGCCGGCGCCTGTCACTCCGGCGCTGCGGTTCCTGCCGGCAGCAGGTACCGCAACTCAACCACGCCCCTGCCCAGGGTGCGGGAAGCGGCCAGTTCAAGTGGCGGCGTCGGGCCCTTCAGCGGCAGCAGCCGCTTGCCATCCCCCAGCACCACGGGGATGACCGAAAGGATGATCTCGTCCAGGAGGCCGGCGTCGGCGAACTGGGCTGCGAGGTTTCCGCCGCCCACCAGCCAGATGTTCCTGCCCTGGGCGTCCCGCCGCAGATCGCCGATGAACTCACGCACGTCTCCGCGGACAAAGGTGATGTCGGCGCCCTCAGGTGCGCGGTGTTCATGCCGGGTGAAGACGTAGCTGGGTGTTCCGCTGTACGGCCACCTGCCCGGTTCATGCTGCATGAGCCAGGCGAAGGTCTCTCCGCCCATGACGATGCATCCCACATCGGCCAGGAAGGCGTTGTAGCTCTCGGCGCCGCCTTCGAACCCGTCGAACTGCAGGAGCCAGCCAAGATCGTCCGTGGGCGTGGCAATAAAGCCGTCCAGGGACGCAGCGACGAAGTACTGGATGCGCGGCATGCGCCCAGCCTAGCCAAACGCCGCCGCGCTGCCCAGCACCGCGGTGCAGCCCGGCGCTACTTCGAAAAGTACGGGATGATCAGGTACAGCCCGAAGAGGACGGCCAGGCCGCACAGCCCGAAGCAGGCGTAGGCCAGGGCCCGCTTGGTACCGGGTGAAGGCTGGTCGGCATCGCCGGCGATGGCGGTCAGCCGGACGCCGAGCGAGTAGAGGGTCACCACGACGGCGGCTGACACGAGCGTTGCGGCACCAACGGTCAGGAGTTCCAACCACTTCATCGCTGACTCTCCTTGGGGTTGCTGGCGGCGGCCGTGGGAGCATCAGCCGCGGCCTGGGGGTTGTTGGCAGCGGCGTCGGCCTCCGCCTTGGCTTTTGCCTTGGCCTTGGCGCGTGCGCGTGCCATGGCCTTCTTTTTGGCGAACCGGACGGCCTGGCCCGCTTCCTCGACCTCGACGGCGTTGTGGTGGCTCACGGCGGACTTGCGTGAGTAGAAGAACATGAACAGCACGGCCCCGCTCCCGGCGACCGCGGCGATGAGCACGCCGACGACGCCGGTCTTCACCAGCAGTGCCGTCAGGGCGCCGACGATGGCGGCCGCGGGCAGGGTGAACAGCCATCCCAGCGCGATCTTGCCCACCATGGCCCAGCGGACGGTGGTGCCGCGGCGTCCCATGCCGGACCCGATCACGGAGCCGGAGGCCACCTGGGTGGTGGACAGTGCGAAGCCGAGGTGCGAGGAAGCAAGGATGGCGGAGGCAGTGCTGGTCTCGGCAGCAAAGCCCTGGGCGGGCTTGACTTCAGTCAGGCCGGAACCCATGGTGCGGATGATGCGCCACCCGCCGGCGTACGTGCCGATGGCGATGGCCAGTGCGCAAGCGGCGATGACCCACAGCTGGGGACCGGAACCGGGGGCCTGGCTTCCCGCAGCGATCAGGACCAGCGTGATGATACCCATTGTCTTCTGGGCGTCATTGGTTCCGTGCGCAAGGGCCACGAGGCTGGAGGTGAAGATCTGGCCGGTGCGGAAGCCGCCGCGCTTCTGGGTGAGTTTGGATCCCGTCTCGGGGTCGTGGCGCGCCGTGAGGGCATAGGCGAGGCGGGTGCACGCATAGGCGGCGAGGCCGGCAATGACCGGGGCGAAGACGGCGGGAAGGATGACCTTCTGGAGCAAGGTTTCCAGGTTAACGGAGCTGAATCCCGCGCCAACCACTGCCGCGCCGATGAGGCCGCCGAAGAGGGCGTGCGAAGAACTGGACGGCAGCCCCTTGAGCCAGGTGATCATGTTCCACAGCACGGCACCCATCAGGCCCGCGAAGATGATTTCCGGAGTGATCTGCACCCCGCCGGACCCTTCACGGATGATCCCGCCGGACACCGTCTTGGCCACCTCGGTGGACAGGAAGGCACCCACCAGGTTCAGTACTGCTGCCAGTGCCACAGCCGTCTTGGGCTTGATGGCACCCGTCGCGATGGGCGTGGCCATGGCGTTGGCGGTGTCGTGGAACCCGTTCGTGAAGTCGAAAAATAGTGCCAGTGCGATGACCAGCGCCACCATGAAGGTGATATCCACCTGTTGCCCAATCTGCAGAGTCGAGGTTCAGCAGTTTCTCCTGCCAGGCTGCCTTGCACATCATAATTCACCAGCTGTTTACCGGGAATGGATTGCGGTGGCGGCCGAGCGGCGGGAAACCTTATCGATCGTACGCGTCCGGGGCATGAGGTCAAAACAACGGCCCGGCCAGGAAGTCCGCCACCCGGGCCAGTTCCGTGGGTGATATCCCCTGCCTCGGATCCGGCGAGACCGTGAGGATGCCCCGGCCCAGGAACCTCGCCCAGCGCTGCGCTTCGCCTTCGAATGCCAGCTGGTCATCGATCCAGGCCACGGCGTCGGGGCGGGTTTCCTCAACGTCGTCCTGGATGGCGGACAGCTTCCACCAGCCGTTGCCGCCGGCTGTGCCGTCCGCGGCCAGGAAGGGCCAGTGGCTTCCGTCCAGGCCGACGGCGGGGCACAGGTATTGCGGTGCCAGTTCCTCCCAGCTGGTGAGCCAGACGCACCGCAGCCCCGGTGTGCGGGCGAGCGTGTTCAGACCCGCAACCAGCTCGGCGGCGAAAGCGACAGGCAGCAGGCCGGCGTCGGCCCGCCGCCAGGTGGAGCCCCATGCTGTGGGTCCGGTGGGACCGAAGGGGCAGATGACGCCGTCGACGTCGAGGTAGAGCGTGCGGTTCACGGCGCGCCTGCCTGGGTTTCAGCCCTGGTGCAGCTGCGGCGGCCGGGGCCCACTGTCCAACCGGGGACCACCGTCGAGCTTGGGACCACTGTCCAGCTGGGGCGCGATGTTTTTCTCCAGGGCAGCGAGCGTCACGTCCGGCAGGACGATGAGGCCGTCCAGCTCACGGCGGGCCCGTTTGTAGGCGGACTGGCGTTCGGCCGGGGTTGCGGCCTCGTTCTCGGCGATCATGAGCAGCTTCCGCGCTGTGGCAAGCCGTTGGCGTTCCGGTCCGCTGAACCGGCTGTCCCTGATCCGGCGGGCTTCCCGCTCGGCCACGTCGAGCGCCAGTGCGAAGTTGTTCACGGCCTCCCGGTAGGCGTCTAGTCCCGGTCCCTGCACCAGGTCCGCTGCAGCGGCCGGCCGCAAGCCATCGGCTTCCCTTTTGGCGCGGAGGAAGGCCACCGTGAGCGGTTCCCGCACATCCGTCATCATCGGAAAGTCGATGAGCCTGCCGACGTCAAGCTCGTAGTCGAGCCAGCGGCGGTTGGTGGCGTCGTGGGTCGCCATCAGGGACTGCACCCCGGCCACGGAAGCCTCTTCTGCCTCCCGGGCTTCGTTCCTGAGCTTGTACAGCTCGACCCGGCGTTGGTGCCGGCGTTCGCCGGCGCGCCGCAAGCCATGGGTCCAGCGGCCGGCCAGCGCACTTAACGGAAATACCAGCCACCACTTGTCCGCCAGGAACTCCAGGATGGACCTCACCCCTTAATCCTCGCAGCACGCAGCGGTGGCCTCAAGGTTGCGCGGCAGGTTTCAGCGGTGCGGCCAAGGCACCCGGGGCCGGACCCTGGCCGCACCTTTCACGTGTCAGGGTGCGCCTGTTGCCGCCTGCCCGCTGCTGACGTTGACCAGCCAGGCTACGCCGAAGCGGTCCGTGCACATGCCAAAGACATCCCCCCACGGGGCCTTCTCCATGGGGACGGTCACCGCTCCGCCGTCGCCGCTGAGCTTTTCGTAGTAGCCACGAAGCTCCACTTCATCGTCGCCGCTGAGGGAAACGGAGATGGATGAGCCCGGGTGGTACTCCATGTTGTTGGGGGTATCCGCTCCCATCAGCACCATGCCTTTGGTGGTGGTCAGCATGCCATGCATGATCTTTTCCGACTCCGCGGGATCGTCACTGGCCTGGAAGTCGCCGAAGGTGCTCATGGTGAGCTCGCCACCGAACACGGACTGGTAGAAGTTCATCGCTTCCCGGGCATTGTCCCGGAAGCTCAGGTAGGGGTTAAGGATGGTCGGCATGACGGAATCTCCTTCACATGGGCTGGGAACTGGGGCAGACAACATCCTGCCCCATGCCTTCGGCAGCCGGTAGGGGGCAAACTCCCCCCGGCCAGTCCTCATGCAGCAAAGCCGGAGGGAACGTAGGCTCGAGGTCATGGCCAGATACTTTGATGTTCATCCAGAGGACCCCCAGCCGCGCGCCATCGCGCAGGCCGTGAAAATACTCCGCGACGGCGGCCTCATCGCCTACCCCACCGACTCCTGCTACGCCCTGGGCGCACAGATGGGCAACCGGGAGGCCCTGGACCGGATCAGGAGTATCCGGCACCTTGATGACAAGCACCACTTCACGCTGGTCTGCCGCGACTTTGCGCAGCTGGGACAGTTCGTGAACATCGGCAATGACGTCTTCCGCAGTATCAAGGCCGTCACGCCGGGCAGTTATACCTTTATCCTCCCGGCCACCAGGGAGGTTCCCAAGCGGCTGCTCCATCCCAAAAAGAAGACGGTGGGCGTGCGCATTCCCGACAACCGGGTCGTCCAGGCGCTGCTCGACGAATTGGGCGAACCGCTGCTGTCCAGCACGCTGCTGCTGCCGGACGAGGAGGAGCCGATGACGGTCGGCTGGGACATCAAGGAGCGGCTGGACCACCAGGTGGACGCCGTGATCGATGCCGGGGACTGCGGGGCCGAGCCCACCACGGTGGTGGACTTCTCCAGCGGAGTGGCCGAGGTCGTCCGGCGCGGCATGGGCGATCCGTCGAGGTTCGAATAGACGCCAGCCCGGCCGGCAGCCCTCGCGGGCACTTTGCCGCCACCCGCCGTCGTAACTTACGACGGCGGACGGCGTGTCCGTGCCAAAGTGCCCCTTTACGGCGTCAAGGCTCAGTCCTGCTTGCGCGCCCTGCTGGGCTGGACCCGCGGCGGCTCGCCCGGCATCTTGGGGTAGTCGGGCGGGAAGGGCATTTCGCCCAAGCCGGCCTTGCAGTCGCGTTCCCACCACCCGAGGAGGGTGTCAATGGTTCCGGGTTCGGCACCGAAGCCCGCCCAGGGGTCGCCCACGGTCTTCAGCCGTTCCGGGACGGTGAGGATGGTGAAGTTCTTCGGATCCGCGTGTTCCAGTTCGTCCCAGGTGATAGGGCAGGACACAGGGGCGTGCGGGAGGGCCCGGGGGCTGTAAGCGCCGGCGATGGTCCGGTCCCGGTTGGCCTGGTTGAAGTCCAGGAACACGCGCCGGCCCCTTTCCTCCTTCCACCAGGCGGTGGTCACCTGGTCCGGGATGCGGCGTTCCACTTCCCGGGCAGCGGCGATGACGGCGTGGCGGACTTCCAGGAATTCGCGGGTCGGTTCGATGGGCGCGTAGACGTGCAGGCCGCGGTTGCCGGACGTCTTGATGAAGCAGGTGAGCCCGGCCTCGGCCAGGACCTCCTTCAGCACCAGGGCGGCCGGGACGGCGTCGTCGAAGTCGGTTCCGGGCTGCGGGTCAAGGTCGATGCGCAGCTGGTCGGGGTTGTCGGTGTTTTCCGCCCGGGACGGCCAGGGGTGGAACACCACGGTGTTCATCTGGACGGCCCACACGGCGGCGGCGGGCTCGTCGAGGACCAGTTGCGGGTGGGACCGCGCGCTCGGGTACACCACTTTGACGGACCGGATGAAGTCCGGGGTCCCCTTGGGCGGATTCTTCGAAAAGAACTGCTCACCGTCGATGTTGCCGGAAAACCGCTGCAGCGCCACAGGCCGGTCCCCGTTCGCGGCGATGAAGGCCTCCCCCACCGCGCAGATGTAGTTGACCAGGTCCAGCTTGGTGATGCCGGGCTCCGGCCAGAGGACGCGGCTGGGACTGGAAATGCGCATCTCGCGCGCGCCGTGCGGACCCGGCACCGTGATGGTGGTCTGTTCACTCGCCATGGGGACAACGTACACCCAGCCGCGGAAAGGGTCGGTGAACGGGCCGCCGAATGGCCGGGCATTCCGGCATGATGGACCCATGCCCGCGCCCGAACAGCAGCTCTCCATCACCGTGGCCGACACGGCGGTGTCCGCCGTCTACGCACGCCCCGACCAGCCCACGGCAACGTTGGTGCTCGCCCACGGGGCAGGGGCCGGAATGGAACACCCGTTCATGCGCGGATTCACCGATGCCCTTAATAACCTCGGCGTGGCCACCCTCCGTTTCAACTTCCCCTACCGGGAGGCGGGACGCAAGTTCCCCGACCGGCCACCTCTGGCGGTCGCCACCTGGCGCGCCGTGATGGCCGCCGCCGCTGCGCAGGCCGCCGCCCACGGCGACAACGGGCCGCTGTGGGCGGCGGGCAAATCCTTTGGCGGCAGGATGGCGTCCATGGCAGTGGCGGAAGGAATGGAGGCCGCCGGACTGGTGTACCTCGGCTACCCCCTCCACCCGCCAGGGAAGCCGGAGAAGCTCCGTGATGAACACCTGTACGGGATCACCGCGCCCATGCTGTTCCTGCAGGGAACCAGGGACACGTTCGCCACAGGGGAGATCCTCGCGGACGTTGTCTCCCGGATTGGCCCGTCCGCGGTGCTGGAGTGGGTGGAAGGCGGAGACCATTCCTTTGCGGTGGCAGGGCAAAAGCGGTCCGCGGAGGAAACCGGTGCCTCGCTGGCCGGTACGGTGGCGCGCTTCATCGCCGCGAGGGGCTGAGCGCCCGGAACGGCTGCGGGGAGTCCGGCACCCTTACACCGCGGCGGCCAACGGCGTAGCGTTGATTGAGCGGGATACCGCGGCGCTTCCCCAGCCCGGACCCGCCGGCCGCGGGAACGCCCAAGGATGGAGGAACGGGGATGGCTGGTTGGAATGCCGACACTGCTGCCGGACCTGTCGGAGCCGGAAACATCACGCTCGTGGAGGGTTCGTGCTTCTGCATTTCCCTCGCCAACGGGGATATCCATCCCGACCATCCCCACGGCGTCTTCCATGAAGACACCCGCATCCTCTCCCGCTGGGACTTGAGGGTCAACGGCATGGCGCTCGAGCCGCTGGCGGCGGAAGTGAAGGAGCCATACCGTGCCCTGTTCATCGGCCGGGTCCCCCGCTCGGACGGATACGCTGACAGCCCCCTGGTGGTGGAACGCCTGCGGGAGATTGCCGCCGGGGTCCTGGAGGGGGTCACCATCCGGAACTATTCCTCACAGCCCGCCGAATGCACTGTATCGGTCCGGGCTGAATCCGATTTCGCCGATCTCTTTGAGGTGAAAGAGGCCCGGGTCCAAAGAACCTGGGAGGAATCCCGCAGCAACCACGGGGACTCATTGACCATCAGCGCCGTCTGGCACGATGTCCTCAAACGGGTGGTCGTGCACGGGGAGGGCGCCGCCTCCACCCCCGACGTCCTGACGTACCAGGCGCTGGTCCCGGCGCACGGGCAGTGGAGCACGCAACTGAGCGTGATCCCCGTCAGCGGTGATCAACCGGCCCCTGCTCCGGAGCACCGCCATCCCATTGCACCCGACATGTCGCCCAGCGACCGCCGCCGGAAGGAATGGGTGGCGAAGATCCCCAAACTCCACATGGGCAACCGCTCGATCGAAAGGACGCTGCGGCGCAGCTATGACGACCTGGGCGCGCTCCGCATCCAGGATCCTGCCCATCCGGAGCGGATCGTGGTGGCCGCAGGCGCGCCGTGGTTCATGACCCTGTTCGGCCGCGATTCGCTCTGGGCCTCGGAAATGGCCCTCCCCGTGGATCCCTCCCTGGCGCTGGGCACGCTGCAGACGCTGGCGGACCGGCAGGGCAAAGTGGTGGACCCGATGAGCGAGGAGGAACCCGGGAAGATCCTGCACGAAGTCCGGCTCGGCGTCTCCAGCGGCCTGGCCCTGGGCGGGAAATCGGTGTACTACGGCAGCGTGGACGCCACTCCACAGTTCGTCATGGCCCTCGGGTCCGTCAGCCGCTGGGGTTTCGCCAAGGACACCATCGCTGCCCTGCTCCCCCACGCCGACCGGGCCCTGGACTGGGTCCGGGAGTTTGGCGACAAGGACGGGGACGGGTTCGTCGAGTACTCCCGCCTGAACGACCAGGGCCTGATCAACCAGGGCTGGAAGGATTCCTGGGACGGGATCAATTTCGCCGACGGAACGATAGCCAAGCCGCCGATTGCGCTGTGTGAAGTACAGGCTTTGGTCTACAGCGCGCTGCTGTCCCGCGCGTGGATGGCGTACGACGCCGGGGACGCACCGCTGGCGGCGCAGCTCACCGATGAGGCAGGGCGGCTGAAGAAGAAGTTCAACGAGGAATTCTGGCTGCCGGAGCGGGGGTATTTCGCCGTCGCCCTGGACCGCGACAAGAGGCCGGTCGACGCCTGCGCCTCCAACATGGGGCAATGCCTGTGGCATGGCATCGTCGACGACGACAAGGTGTCCGCGGTTGCGGAGCGGCTCATGTCGCCGGAGATGTTCAGCGGCTGGGGCGTCCGGACCCTGGGCACCGACATGGGCGCCTACAACCCGGCCAGTTACCACAACGGCTCGGTGTGGCCCCACGACAATGCCATTATTGCAGCGGGCCTGCTGCGCTATGGGTTCGTCGAGGAGGCACAGCGGATCTCCACCGCATTGCTGGAGGCCGCTGATTTTTCCAACGGCCGGCTGCCGGAGCTCTTTTGCGGTTTCAGCCGGGAGCAGGTTACCGAGCCCGTCCCCTATCCCACCGCTTGTTCGCCGCAGGCCTGGGCTGCCACCACCCCGATCATGCTGATCACCAGCCTCATGCGCTATGACGCGCACGTGTCACGCGGGGGCTTTTGGATGGATCCCGTGCTGCCGGAATCCTACGGTGACGTGCACCTGACCAACGCGCCGATCGCCGGGAGCCGGATGACCATTGACATTGTCGGTTCCGAACCCACCGTCCAGGGACTGCCGGAGGGAATCACCTTCCACCGTGAGCACCGGCCGTGGCTGACGGAGCTCATGGCGGAAACCGGGTTGCTGCACTGACGGCGAAGGCCGCTACGCGGCCTCTTCGTGCCACCAGCCCTCCCAGGCGGCCGACGTCAGCTGCCCGGCAGGGAACACGTCCCGGGCAGCGTCTTCCTGGGCGCGTCCGTCTTCCGCGCGGCGGCCGTCAAGCAGCAGGTTCAGGGGGTTCAAGAGAAACATGGTTCCGTCCTTCCGAGGGGTGTATGGACAACGCCGTCCACGTAGGAAAGAGCCTAGACAGGAGTTGTTTCAACAGGTCGACGCAAGGTTTCGGCCGTGTATCGGACTTTTCACGTGCCGGTTTGGCGGCCGCCAGGCTGCCCCGCCCGGCGCTACCCGCGCGGCTTCGCGCGTGCGGTGGCGGGCGCAGTCCACGGGTCCTCGGGCCAGGGATGTTTGGGGTAGCGGCCCCGCATCTCGGCCCGGACTTGTGCATACGGACCGGACCAGAAGGACGTCAGGTCACCGGTCACCGCGAGCGGCCGGCGCGCCGGGGACAACAGGTGGAACAGCACGGGAACACGCCCTTCCACCAGCCGCGGTGACTCGGCCAACCCGAAACATTCCTGGAGCTTAACGGCCACGACGGGTGCGCCGCCGTCGCCGGACAGCTCCGGATAGTCGATCCGGACCCGTGACCCGCTGGGGACATCCAGCCACTCGGGGGCCAACTGGTCGAGCCTGGACGCCTCAGGCCACGGCAGCAGGCGGCGCAGCGGCTCGGCGAGGTCAATCGAACTGACCGCCGCTCCCCCCGCCAACCGTTCCAGTTCGGGTCCGAGCCATTCCTCCAGCCGCTCGAGCAAGGCGGCGTCAGACACATCCGGCCACGGATCGCCCAGCTCACGGCGCAGGAACCCAAGCCTGCGGCGGAAGCCTGCCGCCGCCGTCGACCAGGGGAGGACTTCAAGCCCCGCTGACTGCAAAGCGGCACGCACGGCAGCCCTGCCCTGCTCCGCCGTGGGGCGCACCGGCGTTGCGGAAAGCACGATGCCGCCCAGCCGTTTGATCCTGCGCGCAGTGACGCGGCCGTCCTTGAACTGGGCGTCCACCACCTCGGCCAGGAGGTGCGACGCGGCGGTTTCTGCCATGCCTTCCGCCAGCGGTGCCGCTGCACGGATGACGGCCCCGGTTCGGGCCGCGTCCCGGCCGCCCGCCCGCGACACTTCAGCCACGGCCAGCCATTCCTGCCCGGAGAGGGGGCTGCCGGCGGGCAGGCCGGCACGGGTTCCCGAGGACAGCAGGTATTGTTCGCCACTGCCGGGCGCCCGGCGTGCCACCCGGTCCGGGAAGGCGAGGGCGACGACGGCCCCCACCGCCTCCGCGCCGGACGCACCCGAAGGGACAGGACCGCGGCCCTGCCGTCCCGGAAAAGCGGCAAAGCGCCGCGCTTCCCGGGCCCAGCGGGCGCCTGCGGGACCCTTGTCCGCGCGGAGCTGGGCCAGGAGGCGGGGCAGGTCGCCTCCCGGTGCGCGGTAGTCGCCCGAGAGGGCGGCCACGACGTCGGCAGCCAGTTCCACTCCCACGGACGCGGCGCCGTCGAGCAGCGCACGGGCAAGCCGAGGGTCGGCCGGGATGGCGGCGAGGGCCCGTCCCGTTGCGGTGACGTGGCCGTCGCCGGACACCGCGCCCAGTTCCCGGAGGACCTCGACGGCGTCCGCCATGGCCTGGCGGGGCGGCGGATCCGGCAGGGCCAGGCCCTCACCGCCGGGCGAACCCCAGCAGGCAAGGGTCAGGGCGGCGCCGGTGAGGTCCGAAACGGCGATGTCCGGGGTCACGTGGGCCGGTGCCGCACCGTAGGCCTGCTGGCTGTAGCACCGGATGGCCATGCCGGGTCCCTGCCGTGCCGCGCGGCCGGCGCGCTGGTCCGCCGACGCCCGGGAGCAGGACACGGTGACCAGTCCGCTCATTCCGCGGGCGGCATCGCGGCGAGGCTCCCTGGTCAGCCCCGAGTCGATGACCAGCCGGACGCCGGGCACGGTCAGCGAGGACTCGGCGAGGTCAGTTGAGACGATGATCCGCGGACCGCCCCCGGCCCGGCGGCCGGATACCGCCCGGTCCTGTTCGGGGGCGCCCACCTGCCCGTGCAGTTCGAGCACATCCACGCTGGAGCTCAGCCGGACCCGAAGTGCTGCGGCTACCCGGCCCACTTCCCTGGCGCCCGGTACGAACACCAGCGCGTCGATCGCCGGGTCGGAGGCCAGGGCGCGGGCGTGGGCCTCGGCGGCAGTCGCGGCCACATGGTCCAGGAACACCGGCGTCACGCCCCGGCCATCGAGGCGCGGCCCTGGCCCCGGGCGCCACGCCACGTCCAACGGGTGGAGCACGGAAGGGCAGTCGACGACGGGCGCCGGCGTCCCGCCGTCGGGATCACCCAGCAGCGCGGCGAACCGCGGGGCGTCCAGGGTGGCGGACATGGCCACGACGGCGAGGTCCCCGCGCAGTTGCCGGACCTCGGCGAGCATGCCGAGGAGGAGGTCCGTTTCCAGGCCGCGTTCGTGCACTTCGTCCAGGACGACGGCGGCCGTCCCGTCGAGGCCCGGATCTGCCAGCAGGCGGTGCAGCAGGATGCCCGGTGTGACGAATTCGACCCGGGTTCCAGTACCGGTGTGGCGTTCGCCGCGCACCGTGTAGCCCACCCGCCCGGCGGGGCCGCTGCCGTCCAGGGCTGAGAGGCGGCGGGCGGCGGCCCTGGCGGCGACGCGCCGGGGCTGGGTCACGACGATGCGGCCGGAGCTGCCAAAGACGTTGGCGAGCAAAGGCGGAACAAGGGTGGTCTTGCCCGTGCCTGGCGGTGCCTGCACTACCGCCGCGCCGGGGACCGTCCCGCGCTGCAGCGCGTCCGCCAGGGCGGACAGGGAACCGGCAAAGGCCAGCCCAGTGCCGATGGTTTCAAGATCGAAGGCGTCATCGAGGGCGGGACCTGCAGGAGGAGTCATCCGTCCATTGTGCCTTCATCCGCCGACGCTTCCGCTTGCGTCAGGGCTTGCCCTGGGCCTTGCCCTTGGCCTTGGCTTCCTTGGCCTTGTCAGGGAGGGAGGGTCCGGAATCCGCTGATTCAACGGGCGCCTGGGCAGGAGCGGGCGCGACGGCGGGAACGGCGGCCTCCTGCGGTTGGGACTCCTGCTGGGAGGTGTTGGTTTGGGCGGGAGCCGGTGCGTCCACCTCTGCGACCGGGGCTGCGGCCGCCACCTGTGTGGCGAGGTCCGCCCGGACTGCTTCGAGCG
Organism: Arthrobacter sp. E70; assembly: GCF_058266945.1. NCBI lineage: Bacteria > Bacillati > Actinomycetota > Actinomycetes > Micrococcales > Micrococcaceae > Arthrobacter > Arthrobacter sp. E70. The sequence goes on from NZ_JBYQFR010000008.1 coordinate 90,959, forward strand.
CGGAAGCGATGCCGCGGTACCGTGCGGCCGAAAGCCGCCCCGTTGCGGCGGCGTCGTTGAGGTCCTTTTCCAGCCCCTGCAACGCCGCCAGGGCGCCGTCCGTGCGGTTCTCAGCCACGGCCTGGCTGATGCTCAGCACTCGGACCTGGAAGCCTCGCAGCGTATGGGCGTCCGCGTCCGGCGGCCGGACCGCCGCGGCACCGGCCACGAGGGCGGCTGCGAGGGCGGCGATACAGAGAAGGATGGCCGCGCGGACTGCAGGGTGGCGGTGTGCCACAGGCGCTGCGGAACCGCCGGCGGCAATGGGCCCCGGGGACGTCTGCGGGACGTCCTTAAGCGGCATGCCTGCCCCGCAGCTGTACCACCGGCGCCGGGCGGGCCGGCACGAGGGCCACGACGGTTGCGCCGGCAGGGGCGGGGCCGGCCTCGGGCTCCTGTCCGCGGGCAACAATCCGCGCGATCACCATGCGCGCAGCGAGGCGAAGGGCGGCGGCAATCAGCAAGCCGATGCCCACGCCCAGGAGGACGTGGCCGGCCAAGTGGTTTCGGGCGGCTGCGGGGCCGCCCCCTGCGGCCACTGCTGCGCCGGTTATTGTCAGCGTCAGCGAAAGGGCCGTACCAAGTATTGCGCCCATGGCTCCTGCTCCCATCGTCCAAACTCATCAGCAAGCTTACTAGTAATGCTCAGCAAGCTTACTACCTAAAGGATCTGACGCAAGGTGCGCGGCACTCAGGGTGGGCCGCGCTGGGTGGAGCTGGTGGTGACCGTCGAGCCGGTGGCAGATGCTCGAAAGGTGTCGCGACACCCGCGGGGTGCCTACTCCCGCAGGTCCAGCGCAGCCAGGATGCGGCGGACCGAGCCGCCCAGGTTCCAGTCGGTGGCCAACTGCTCCAGCTCCGGGCGCCGGTCACCGCTCACGGGGCGCAGCCGGGCACCCGCCTCGTCCAGGGTGGGCAGCTCCAGGTTCCGCACCAGCCGGACGACGGCGGGGGCTGCTTCAAGGTACTGGGCCGCTGCGGAGAGCCTGGCCCGGACGGGACCGGACACGCCGCCGTCGGGCTTTTCCGCAGCTTCCAGCAGGCCTTCGAGGGTGCCGTGCTTCAGTAAGAGTGACGCTGCGGTTTTCTCGCCGATCCCCGCCACCCCGGGCAGGCCGTCGGAAGCATCGCCGCGCAGGGTGGCATAGTCCGCGTACTGCCGGGGCAGGACCCGGTATTTGGCCACCACGGCCTCTTCGGTGATGACTTCGAGGTTCCTCATCCCGCGGGCGGTGTAGATCACCCTTACCCGGCGTCCGTCGTCGCACACCTGGAAGAGGTCGCGGTCCCCGGTCACCACGTCCACCGGACAGGCCGCATTGCTGGCATAGGTGCCCACCACGTCGTCGGCCTCATACCCGGGCGCCCCGACGACCGCGATGCCGGCGAGCTCAAGCACGTGGCGGATCAACGGCAGCTGCGCCTGGAGGCCTTCGGGGACCACCTCAACATCCGGGGCATCCGCTACCGCTTCCGCCACCCGGTGGGCCTTGTAGGTGGGAAGGAGGTCAACCCGCCACTGGGGGCGCCAGTCATCGTCCCAGCACGCCACGAGGTGGGTGGCGGCATAGTCGGTGGTGAGCCTGGCAATCATGTCCAGCAGTCCGCGGACGGCGTTCACCGGCGTGCCGTCCGGGCGCCGGATGCTGTCCGGCAACCCGTAGAAGGCGCGGAAGTACAGCGAGGCGGTGTCGAGCAGCATCAGTCGCTGGGGCATACCTGATCCTGACATGGAAACGCGCTGAAGGTCAGCAGCGGGCGTGTTTGCCGTAAAGGGGATGCCTGATGAGGACATGGCTGTTACTTGACGGGACGCACTGGGACCTGCATCCGCCGGCAGCCGCCGGGACAGAGGTGATGGTGGTGCTGCGGGCCGGCGACACCGTCCCGCTGACTCCCTGGGCGGCGGCGTTACAGCGCGGTGCTTCCGGGCGGGCCGTCGATAACGCGCGGGATGTATTCGAGGAGCTGCAGGCCCCGGTCGAAGGTCCTGCTCTCCACCATTTCCAGGGCGACGTCCGGATAGCCGTCGTAGATCCGCTCGCTCCCGGTGCGGCCCGTGATCAGGGGAAAGACAACCAGGCGGAAGCGGTCCACGAGGCCGGCTGCCAGCAGGGAGCGGCCGAGGCTCAAGCTGCCCATGGTGCTCAGGGGGCCGGAGCCTGCACGCTTCATTTCCCGTACGGCCTCGACGGCGTCCCCCGCCACCAATTCCGAGTTCGGCCATGTGAGGGGAGCTTTGAGCGTGGAGGAAAAGACCACCTTGGGCACGGCCGCCAGGCCCGTCAGGGCCGCTCCCTCATCCGCCGAGAACTCCCCGCCGCCGGCGGAAGCCTCCTGCGACATGCCCGACATCAGGCGGTAGGTGTTGGCTCCCAGCAGGAAGGTGTAGTTCTTCTCCGCCTCCTGCTGGAGCCAGGCGAGGTACTCCGGCCCCTCCAGGCCCCACCAGCCCGGCCACCCCTCCCCGGAAGCGCACCCGTCCAGGGTGACGATCAGATCCACCATCAGCTGGCCCATGCCGGACATGCTATGCCGGGCCCGCAGGGTGATCAAGGGGTTCCCGGGGCCGCTTGGGCGCGCCGGCGAGCAGCGGACGGCCGCTCAGAACCAGTCGCCGTCGGCATAGGTGCTACGGACGTGGGCGCGGAGGTACTCCCCCACGACAGCGGCCCCCAGGTCGCCGGCCTCGGGCGCCACAACGCGGCCGTCGACGCGGCGGGCCATCCGCTGGATGAAGCGCTCCAGGCCGGGGTCGTTGCCGAGGCGGAAGAACGTGGTCTGGGCGCCGGCCCGGCCCAGCCGGTCCAGTTCGGCAACCGTGGCCCGGATGGTCTCAGTGTCCGGAGGCCAGTTGAACCAGGAGTCCCCATCGGGCAACAGGTGCGCGGTGGGCTCGCCGTCGGTCACGACCAGGAGCACCGGCTGCATGGACGGATGCTGGCGGAAGAAGCGTCCGGCCAGCAGCAGGCCGTGGTGCAGGTTGGTGCCCTGTTCCCGCAGGGCGGGCAGGGCCGTGAGTTCGCCGATGTCCATCGACTGGGCGTAGCGGCCGAAGGTGATCAGCTGGAGCCGGTCCCCGCGGAAGCGTGTCGTGATGAGGTGGTGCAGGGCGAGAGCCGTGCGTTTCATGGGCACCCACCGTCCTTCGGCGGCCATGGAGAAGGACACGTCGACCAGCAGGGCGACGGCGGCCTGCGTCCGGGCTTCGGTTTCCGCCACCTCGATGTCCCCGACGGCGAGGCGCAGTCCGCGCGCGGGGTTGCCGCCGTCGGCCATGGTCCGGCGGATGGCGTTGGTCATGGTGCGGGTGACGTCCCAGGGCTCGGCGTCGCCGAACTCCCATTGCCGGCTGGAGCCGGTTTGTTCGCCGGCCGCCCCTGCTGCCCGGGTGTCCCGGTTCCCCTGCCGGCCGGACAGCTGCTTCGCAGTGTCGCGGAGCAGCGATTTCCCCAGCCGCCGCATCGCCTGGGGTGAGAGCCGGAGGTCGCCGTCGGCCCCGCGGCGCAGGTAGCCGCCGTCCTGCATGGCCCGTTCGATCTCCGCCAGGGTGCGGGCGCTGACCGCTGCGTTCTCACCGAGCTGCCGGCCGAGTGCGTCCAGGTCCAGGTCATCGAGCCGGGATCCGTTGTAGGACTGCGACAGCTGCGCGGACAGTTCATCAAGTTCGGCCAGGTCCTGGAGCACGCCGGTGCCGTCCCCCAGGCCGAGCCCTTCCTGCCCTTCGAAACGTTCCGACCCCGTCCAGTCCTCCCCGGGGCGCAGTGCCTGCAGCGTGGCGTCGAGCTCGCTGAGCTGGGCCATCAGTTCGGGCGAGCCGAAGGCCTGGGCGGACAGCCGCATCAATTCGTCACGCTGCTCGGCGGACATGGACTGCAGGAGCCTCTGGGCCGCCGCGGCGCGGCGGGCGAGGGCGTCCACCAGTTCCTCCACCGATTGTGGGTTTTCCGGGAAGAAGTGGCCGTGCCTGGCCATGAACTCCTGGAAGTCAGCGTCCGTGTCTTCGCCGCGCCGGTGCTTGCCAAGCAGCCCGTTGAGGTCCTTCAGCATGTCCTTCACCGCTGCGCGGTCCTCGTCGGTGGCGCTCTCCAGGGCCTGCTTCATGCCGGCGAACCGCTGCTCCAGGACTTCCCGGCCCAGCAGGTCCTTGATCTTGTCGTAGGCTTCCCGTGCGGTGCTGGACTGCCAGTCGTAGGAGGACAGCTCGTTGACCGCCGCCGCTGTTGACGGGGGCAGGTTCTGCAGCTGCATTTCCCGGAAGGCGCGGTCGGTGTTGTCCATCATGGCGTCGCGGGCCAGCTGCTTGCGTTCCTCCAGCACGGCGGTGTCCAGCAGCTTCCGGACCTCGTCCAGTGTGCCGTCCAGCCGGTGCCGGTCCAGAAGTTCGCGCCGCCGCTGCTGGACGCGGCGCGCGAGGTCATCCAGCCCCTCCCGGTTCCGGCCGCCGCGCCGGAGGAATTCCTGCAGTGCGTGGCGGGGCGAGTAGCCGGCCATGACATCCTCCGCCACGGCGTCCAGTGCCTCGGCCAGGTCAACGGGTGGCGCGAGCGGGTCCGGGCCGCCGGTGTACCGGCCGTACTTGGCGGAGCGTTTGTGGATGGCCATTGTGCCTCCTGTGCCTAGCCGTAGATCGTTTCCTCGTCGTCGGACTCCTTCGAGATCCGCCGGCCGAGGTACAGCCCTTCCAGGGCGAGTTCGACGGCGGCGGCCCGCTGTCCGTCGTTGGCCGCACCGAGGCGACGGCTGATTTCGTCGTAGAGGCGGGAGCCGTTCAGGGACGGCAGGTTGCCCAGGAACTCCTCCGCGGTGACCTGCTCGCCGGTGGTGACGGTGCGGTGCCCGTCCAGTGCCGCCACCAGCGGGCCCATGTCCAGGCCCTGGAAGTGGGCCCTGACGGCTTCGGCGGTGGCGGTGCGCAGCAGGTGGTCCAGGACGCCCTGTTCGCGCCCTTCCTCGCCTGACTCAAACTCGATCTTGCCGGTCAGCACTTCCACGGCCGGCTCAAGGTCGATGATGCGCGCCACGGCCTCGGCCTCGCCACGGATGCGCGCCCGGCGCAGGGCTGCGGCAGCCACGGTTTCGGCGCCGGCGATGGCGAAGCGCGCCGAAACCCCGGAGGTCTGGTTGATGGCCGGGGATTGTCGCAGCGCCCGCGTGTAGCGGGCCAGGATCTCCAGTATGAAAGGCGGGACGTCCGCCACCAGCCGGCCCTCCTGCCGGATGACCGCCACTTCGTCCTCGAGCTCGATCGGGTAGTGGGTGCGGATCTCGGCGCCGAACCGGTCCTTCAAGGGGGTGATGATGCGGCCGCGGTTGGTGTAGTCCTCGGGGTTGGCGGACGCGACGACGAGCACGTCAAGCGGCAGCCGCAGCACGTAGCCGCGGATCTGGATGTCGCGTTCCTCCATGACGTTCAGCATGGCGACCTGGATGCGTTCGGCGAGGTCCGGGAGCTCGTTGATGGCGATGATGCCGCGGTTCGACCGGGGCACCAGGCCGTAGTGGATGGTTTCGGGGTCCCCCAGCCGGCGGCCCTCGGCCACGCGCATGGGGTCGACGTCGCCGATGAGGTCTGCCACCGACGTGTCCGGCGTCGCGAGTTTCTCGACGTACCGCTCCGACCGGTGGCGCCATGCAACCCGCAGCCGGTCCCCTTCCGTAAGGGCCCGCGCCCGGGACTGTTCGGTAATGGGGTCGAAGGGGTGCTCGTTCAGCTCCGAATCCTCAATCACCGGCGACCACTCGTCCAGCAGCCCGGCGAGGGTGCGGAGCAGGCGGGTCTTGCCCTGGCCGCGCTCGCCCAGCAGGACGACGTCATGCCCGGCAATCAGGGCACGCTCCAGCTGGGGAATGACGGTCCGGCTGAACCCGTACAGGCCCGGCCATGGGTCGCGCCCTGCGGCGAGGGCGGCGAGGAGGTTGTCCCGGATTTCATGGCGCAGGTCTTTGTGGACGTACCCTGCTGCACGCAGTTCACCGGCGGTATAGATCTCGGGGCGATCAGTCACCCCTCTACGGTAATCCCCGTCCTGCGGCTAATCGATAGATTCCTCCAGATTCCCGTACCGTTGCACGTCGGTGGCATGGGGCGCCGAAGAACGTAAGCTTGGTCGCAATGACCGAGAGCACGCTGATCCTTTTAGTTCGCCACGGGGAAACACCCACCACAGGCACTGTGCTGCCGGGGCGGGCCCCCGGGCTGCATCTTTCCGGGCGTGGGCGTGCCCAGGCGGAGAAGGTCGCGGAGCGACTCACCGGCCTCGCCATTGACGCCGTCTACTCCTCTCCGCTGGAGCGGGCGCGGGAGACGGCGGAGCCGACCGCGGTGCGCAGCGGGCAGGATGTGCGCGAGGAGGCGGGGCTGCTGGAATGCGACTTCGGCGACTGGACGGGCTCGGCGCTCACGGCCCTGGCGGGCCTGCCGGAGTGGCAGACGGTCCAGCACAATCCCTCGGCCTTCCGGTTCCCGAACGGCGAGGGCTTCGCCGGGATGCAGGCCCGGATGGTGGGCACGCTGGATGCACTGCGCGCCGCCCACCCGGGCCGCATCATCGTCTGTTTCTCCCACGCCGACCCGATCAAGGCGGCCGTGGCCCACGCGCTGGGCACCCACCTGGACCTTTTCCAGCGGCTGGTGATCAGCCCGGCGTCGGTCACTGCCATCTCCTACGCGGACGGAAAGGCGCCTGCCGTGCTGACGGTGAATTCGACGTCGGAACCCCTCAGCGGTCTGAGGGCACAGTGATGGCCAAGGGGCTGGCGCGGGGCGTACGGTGTCCGGCCGGGAGCTGACCCTTCTCGCTGAAGGCCGCGTCGAGCTGTTGGGGCGCCTCCTGTCCGGCAGCAACGCGACGTTCCTCGCCGAACTGACGTGCGGGGACGACTCGGCGTGGGCCGTGTACAAGCCGGAAGCCGGCGAGCGCCCACTGGCAGATTTCGACGCCGGCCTGTACCGCCGGGAGCGCGCCGCCTACCTCCTCAGCGAAGCACTTGGGTGGAGACTCGTGCCGCCCACGGTGGTCCGAACGGACGCGCCGCTGGGCGTGGGGTCGCTGCAGTGGTTCATCGAGGGCGACCCCCAGGAGCACTACTTCACCCTCTATGCCGGTGCCCCGGAGACGCACGCTGCGCTCGCACAGATCGCCCTGTTCGACTATGTGGCCAACAACACGGACCGGAAAAGCGGGCATGTCCTGCGCGGCACGGACGGGCACGTGTGGGGCATTGACCATGGCCTGTGCTTCGCGGCCGCATTCAAGCTGCGCACCGTGATCTGGGATTTTGCCGGTGACCCGGTTCCGGACGCGCTGCTGGGTGACATCAGTCCGCTGGCAACGGCCGTGCCGGAGGAAGTGGCTGCGCTGCTTGACGGCGCGGAAGTCACGGCCCTGCAGCGCCGGGTCCGGCGCATCATGCTGGAAGGAGTGCTGCCCACCGACCACACGGGGATGCGCTATCCGTGGCCGCTGGTCTGACGCCGTGCGGCCGGACACCTGCCAGGGCCCTACTGGGGCTGCGAGTGCCCTTTCATGCCCGACGCCGCTGCGGGCGCGGCCTGGTCGATGCGGGCACCGATGTGCTCCAGCAGATAATGCTGCCCGGCCACTGTGGGGTGGTCGCCGTCCGGGCCGATCAGGTCGTCCACGTCGTCGCTGATCCAGCCTTCGGCAATCGGGTCGACGAATTCCCCACCCGCCTCGCGGGCAGCTGACTTGAGCGCCGTGCTGATGTCCACCAGGGCAGGATCCGGGGTGGCGGTGTACGACGGCGGGCCCACCACGATGATCTTCGCTGCCGGTGCGAGTTCCTCCGCGCGGGTCACGGCAGCCAGGGCGGCATCACCAATGTCAGGGCCGGCGTAGCCGAGGTCGTTTTCCGAGCCGAAGAACACCACCACCCCGGTATCCGGGGTGACAAAGTCTTCCACCTGGGTGCCGAAGGTGCCGTTGTAGTCGCCGGGGCTCAGATAGCCGCTGCCGTTCTCGGCGGCATTGAACACGTCGAAGCCTGTCCCCAGCGGATCCTTGCGCATCAACGCGGGCCACGCCTCCTCCGGCGACGTTCCGTGGCCGGTGCTGAGGGAGTCGCCGACCACCACCACGCGTACCGGATGGGTGGACGGAACTGCCGGTTGCGGCTTGCCTGCAATGGAGGAGGTTCCTGCCACGAGGAGCAGGGCGCCCGCTCCGGCGGCAAGCAACCGGCCGGGTTGCGCACGGGCCGGCACAATCGGGTGCATGGCGCTGCCCTCCTGCCTGGAATCCGCGGGCGCCCCCTGCCCCGGCCGCCGACTCGTGTCTGTGTCAGTACTCCATCGTAGGCGTCAGGAAAGACACTTTAGGCCCAAAGGACCGTTTGCGGCAGAGCGCACAGCAACTGCACAGGTCCGGCCGCCAGCTACCATGAAGCCGTGCAAAGCCACACCACGGAATGGAATCCCGCCGCAGCCCTTACGGAGGAGGCGCCCGGCGTGCACTTCGCCCAAGGGCCCGCCTCGAACTGGATCGTGGTCCGGGACGCCACGGGTTTCATCATCATTGACAGCGGGTACCCCGGCGACCGTCCACATGTCCTTGCCTGCCTCCGTCATCTGGGCCTGGAGCCGGCGGACGCGAGGGCGCTGCTGCTCACGCACGGGCACGTGGACCACACCGGTTCGGCCGCATACTTCTCGGAGTCATTCGGCACCCCGGTCCTGTGTGCGCCGGAAGAAGTGGCGCATGTCCAGGGCAGGGAGAAGCACCAGGTCACCCTCGGGCAGGTGTTGGTCCGAGCCTGGCGGCCGCGCGTTCTCCGATGGCTGGTGCACGTCATCCGCGCCGGCGCCCTGGCAGCCAAACCCGCGCCCCGGGCCGAAGCATGGGACGCCGCACGGCTGCGTGACCTGCCCGGCTCCCCGGAAGCGGTCCTGCTGCCCGGTCACACTCCGGGCAACGCGGCCATCCTCCTCCGCAATGCCGGCGCCGTCGCGGTCGGGGACTCATTCGTTTCCGGCCATCCGCTCAGCCGGACCACCGGACCGCAGATGCTGCACCCGATGTACCATTCCGATCCCGCGGCGGCGCTGGCCGCACTGGACAGCCTTGCCGGCATCGAAGCGGCAGTCATCCTGCCGGGCCATGGCCCCGCGCTCCGCACTGCCCTGCGCAGCGCGGTCGCGGCGGCCCGGACGTAGGCTCCGCCCCTTCCGGGCTGTTCATGCCGGAGCAGGGAGGACGGCCAGGCGTCCAGGACGGTCAGAACTTGCCGTAGCGCGCCCGTGCCATCGAGTAGACGCCGTAGCAGATCAGCCCTGCGGCGATGGCGGCGAGCAGGAAGACACCGTACGGCTGGGCTCCCAGGGTCTTCAGGCCGCCGTCCAGGCCCGAGGATTTGGACGGGTCGGCGGTGGCAGCGGCAACGATGATCAGGACACCGACGACGACGAGCACGACGCCCTTGGCAGCGTACCCAATGGTCCCGAGCCACTGGACAACCGTGCGGGCCGTGCCCGCGACCTGCAGGTCCTTCAGGAACTTACGGCTGATGCCCCGGTAGGCGTAGTACCCGCCCGCGGCGATGATGGCGAGCCCGATCACGACCAGCAGCACGGTCCCTGCGGGCACCCCCATCAACCTGGCGGTGAAGTCGCTGGCCGACTGGCTCGAGTTTTTGCTGCCGCCGGAAGCGAAGACGGCGAACGTGTAAGCCAGGAAGGCGAAGATGACGGCCTTGCCGGCAGCGGACGCCGCCTTCCTCCATTTCTTCCGGGTGTCCGTCTCGGACCGGGCCCCGAAAACGGCTTCACTGACCATCCACAAGGCGAGCGCCGCGCACGCGACTGCACCGGCCCACAGCAGCAGGCCGCCACCCGGCTTTGACGCCAGCGTCCCGATGGCACCTGACTGGTCCGCTTCGCCGCCCTGTCCCCTGTCGATCTGCAGTGCGATGGCACCCACCAGGATGTGGACCAGGCCGATAAAGACGAATCCGGCTCGGGCCAGGACCCGCACGGCCGGGCTGCGGCCCGCCGATGCCGCCTCGGATACCGCCCGGTTGGCTCCCTGCGACGCGTTGCCCATGGCCGGCCCTTCCCGGTTGCTCTTTGCGAATGTTCTGTTCCCCGGTGAGCTGCCCGTGCCCATGGTCGCCTCGGAATGGCTTCAGTGTAGATCCGTGCGGGCCATCCTGACAGAGCCCGGGCCTGTGGATTTTCCGGGCTGTTGCCGGGCTTTTCCTTACTGGGCGGGTTCGCAGAGCCTGTCCAGGGCCTCGTTGAGTGTTGACTCAATCTGGCCGTTGAGGAGGTCGCGCCTGTCCGCCGTCGACGGGTCCTCGATTTCGCCCGGCATGGGCGGCGTCGTCACTGTCATCGCCGCTTGGTAGCGCCCGTCATCGCTGCTCACCACCACTGACTGGAAGTCCCAGAAGGACCCCAGTCCCTCCTGGCGGCTGGCCGCCGAGCACGAATCGGCGAAACGCCACAGCCCCAGCCCGTACGGCCCGAAGCCGGGGCTTGTTTTCATCTCCTGCAGGGACGACGCCGAAACGGCACGGCCCTGCAGGAGGCCGGCCATGAAGAGGTTCATGTCCGCCACCGTGGAAACCGCCCCTGACGCCGGGGACCCTGCCGCGAAGGTGTTATCGGTAGTGTCTATGCGCTCCCCGCGCAGCATGACGTAGCCGTGCAGCAGGTCGGGCGCCTGTAGGTCCAGGCGGTCCAGGCTGGTGCTCTTCAGCCCCAGCGGAGCGAACACCTCATCATTCATGGCCTGCGTGAAGGGCTTGTGGCGCAAGGCCTCCACGAGCAGGCCGAGGGCGAGGTAGTTCGTGTTCGAGTAGTGGAACAGTCCGACGTTGAAGGCCGGCCAGGGCAGGGTTCCCGCGGCCCGGAGCCCTTGCTCCATCGTGAGCGTCCGGGAGAGTTCGCCACGGAAGTCGACGTCGCGGGGCAGGGCATCGTTGACCTCCGGCAGGCCGGAGGTGTGGCTCAGCAGTTGCCGCACCGTAATCGGACCGGGCGGCTGCAAGGCGGTGTTGAATCCGGGGATAACGCCGTTGACCGGGTCGTCGAGGCCGATCAGGTGGTCATCGACAAGCTTCAACACCGCAACGGCGGTCATCGACGTGGTGACGCTGGCAATCTGCACCCGGTCCGCGGGCTGGGCCGGCGCCAGGGAGTCAAGGTCCCGCACCCCGTATGCCCGGGACCATTCGCCGCCGGGCCAGCGGACCTGGACGACGGCGGAGACGGCACCTTGGTCCATAAAGAGCTGGACCTGCTGCACCAGGGGTTGCAGGGCAGCGGGTTCCGCAGGCTGCGGAACGGTGTCGTCCGTGTAAGTGCAACCGGAGACGGTCAGGGCGGCGGCGAGGGCCGCCCGCTGCCAGATACGGTTCTTCGAACCCATGAGGGCCGCCGGTCAATGATGGGGTGGCAAGGAACCCGGCCGTGTGCTGCGGCGCCGGGCCCGGCCAGGCTTCGTGGCAGCGCCGCCGTCGTCCCACAGCCGTATTTTAGCGCCGGCCCGGCGCCTCCGCACTGCCACCGGCACCCCCATGGCGGTCACGCTTGCCGGAAGCCAACAGACAGGACTCAGTGCCCTTGCCGCCGAGGGGGGCCGCGCGTAAGACAGAAGCACAAGACACCTCCGAAAGGACCCGGCCATGCCTGACGTGTCAGCATTCTTCCCGCTGCTTGCCATCATTGTGGGAGTCGTCGTCGCCATCGGCTTCATCTGGATGGCAACGAGGCTGATGTGGAAGGTGGCAGAACCCAACGAGGCGCTCATCATTTCCGGCTTGACCCGTGGAACCCTCGAAACGCGCGCAGGCATGGATTTCAAGATCGTCACGGGCAAGGGCGCCCTTGTCCTTCCCGGCCTCCAGACAGTGCGGGCGTTGTCACTGACCCTGAATGAAACCGAACTCAAAGTCTCCTGTGTCACCTCACAGGGCATCCAAGTGGTCGTGGAGGGTGTGGTCATCTACAAGATCGGCGACGCCCCGCCGTTCATCGCCAATGCCGCCCGGCGCTTCCTCGGCCAGCAGCCCAGGATGGAAAGCCAGGTGTACAACGTCTTTGAAGGCCACCTGCGCTCCATCATCGGCAGCATGACAGTGGAGGAAATCATCCGCGAGCGGGACAAGCTCGGCTCGCAGGTCCGCAGTGCCAGCGGCGTCGAAATGGAAAAGCTCGGGCTCGTGGTGGATTCCCTGCAGATCAAGGACCTGCAGGACCCCACGGGGTACATCGAAAACATCGCAAAGCCGCACATTGCGCAGGTGAAGATGGAGGCCCGGATCGCCGAGGCTACCCGCAACCGTGAGGCGGCGGAGAAAGAGGCGGAGGCCGCGGCCCTGATCGCGGACGCGCAGAGCGTTTCAGCCATCAGGCAGTCCGTGGCGCAGGCGAACGCCGAGCGCGCCCGCGCCAACGCCGCCCAGGCCGGACCGCTGGCCGAGGCGACGGCCCGGCAGCAGGTGGTGGTCCAGGAAACGGAAGTCGCCAAGCTTGAGGCGGACCGGGAAGAGCAGAAGCTGCAGACCACTATCCGGAAACCGGCGGACGCCAAGGCCTACGCCAAGCGCACCGAAGCCGAAGGCCAGAAAGCTGCCGACATCAGCGCCGCCGAAGCACTCGCGCGCCGGACTGAGCTTGAGGCGCAGGCCAACGCGCGCCGCACGGAACTGCAGGCGCAGGCGAATGCCACGGCCGCGGCCGCCACCGCCGGAGCCACCAAGGTCACCGGCGAGGCCGAAGCCGCAGCCACCAGGGCCAAGGGTGATGCCGCGGCGTCCGCGATCAAGGCCAAGGCGCTCGCCGAGGCGGACGGCATCAAGGCACGGGCGGAAGCGTTGGGCACGAACCAGGACGCGGTCATTTCGCAGCAGCTGGCCGAAAACATGCCGGCCATCGTTGCCGCCGCAGCAGAGCCGTTCGCGCACGTGGGCCAGATGACCGTCCTGAACGGCGGCGACGGCGTCAATAAGATGCTGGGCGGCATCCTGGCCCAGGCGGGCCATTATCTTCCCGCGGTGGCGTCCGCTCTACGGAACGGACGGGGAACCAAACGGCCGCCTGCGGCTCCGGAGGCGTAGGAACTCCGGATGCACAGGGAGGTGGACCGCAGCCTGACAGGCAGAATCGGGCGGGTGACCGGGCGCGTCGGTCCGGGCACCATCGGGGAGGTCATGCTGCCCTACCTTGGCGGCATCATGGCCTTCCACGCCCACCCGTTCGGCAAGGCCAGCAGCTTCGCGGTGGGTGAGGAGGTGCTGGTGATCTACTTCGAACCGCCCCAAACCGTCTACGTGGACGCCCTCCCGGACGTGCTGCGGCACGGGGACTAACAGCGCGCTGCTACCGCCCGCCCTCCATTTTCCGGCTGCGCTGCTCCTGCGCCATCGGGCCGTAGGGATAGACACCGGTGTGGGGCCGGCTGGTCTGGCTCAGCCTGCGGATTTCGTCGGTGCTGAGCTGCAGGTCGGCCGCAGCGAGGTTGTCCGCCAGCTGCTCGGCGGTCCTGGCCCCCAGGATCACAGAGGTGACGGCCGGCCTGTCCGCCAGCCACGCCAGCGCTACCTGTGACTGGCTGACGCCATGGGCGGCGGCAATGTCCTCAACCGCTTCGATGACCCGCCAGGTGTTGGGGTTCTCATTGCGTGCCTTCCACGCCTCCATGCCGCGTTCGGGATTTTCACCGAGGCGCGTGGCACCGGCGGGATGCTGGTCGCGCTTGTACTTGCCGGACAGCCAGCCGCCGCCCAGCGGGGACCACGGCAGCAGCCCGATTCCCGCGTCCAGTGCCGCCGGGACAATCTCGAATTCGATATCCCGCACCAGCAGGCTGTACTGGGGCTGCAGGCTGACCGGCGGGCTCCAGCCGTGGGCGCGTGCAGTGTGGACGGCCTTGGTCAGCTGCCAGCCCAGGAAGTTGGAGAAGCCGTAGTATGCGATCTTGCCGCGGCCCACGGCGTCGTCCAGGAAGCGCAGGGTCTCTTCCAGGGGCGTGACCGGGTCCCATGCGTGCAGCTGGTACAGGTCGATCTGTTCCACTCCGAGGCGCCGGAGGGAATCGTCCAGTGCGCGGGTCAAACGCCGCCGGGAGGTCCCGACGTCGTTCGGCGCCGTTCCCATGGGAAACCGGCCCTTGGTGGCGATGACGGCCTCGTCCCTCAGCCCGGGGCGTTTGGCCAGCCAGCGGCCGATGATCTCTTCCGAGACGCCGGAACTGTAGACATCTGCGGTGTCGACGAAGTTGCCGCCGGCAGCAAAGTAGGCGTCCAGCATCGCGTGGGAAGCCTCCTCCGTGGCTTCCGCACCAAACGTCATGGTGCCCAGTGCGTAGCTGGTGACGATGGTGCCGCTGTGGCCAAGGGTTCGGTGCTGCATGGGGTCCTCGCGATCAGTCGTGGTTGGGGGCAGGGTTCCGGGACGCGGAGTCCCCGGTGGCGGTGCGGATGCGGTACAGGCTGGTGGTGGCGGTGATGTAAAGGTCCTGGCCATCGGGACCGCCGAAGCACAGGTTGGAGACCGTCTCCGGCACTTCGATGCTGTCCAGGAGTTCGAAGGCGGGCGAGTAGATGCGGACCGCCGGGCCGGCGGAGGTCCAAATCCTGCCCTCGACGTCAACGCGCAAGCCGTCGGCAGCGCACCCGTCCTCCAGTTCGACGCCGGTTCCTGCCGTGCTGCACTGTCCGTCGCGCACGTCGTAGGCGACGATCCGCAGCGGCACGCCGTAACCCGGGCCGGCAGTGTCGGCGACGTAGAGGACGGACTCGTCCGGCGAAAAGGCCAGCCCGTTGGGATGCACGAGGTCGGTGATCATGGCGGTCAGCGTCTCCGGCCCGGGTTCGAACCGGAAGACGTAGCAGCCGCCGTACTCCTGGTTTCCTTCGTGCCCCTCCCGGGTGCCCGGAAGAATGCCGTAGGGCGGGTCCGTGAACCAAACGCTGCCGTCCGTGGCGATGACGACGTCGTTGGGCGAGTTCAGCCGGCGGCCCTGGAATGAGTCAACCAGTGCCGTCACGCTGCCGTCACGGTCACGCTCCACCCGGCGCCGGCCGTGGCTGCACTGCACGACGCTGCCGTCGGCGTCGAGCGTCCGGCCATTGGTGTACTCCACCCCCGTGGCGTATTCCTGTGTCGTCCCGGTGGCGGGGTCAAACTGGAGGATGCGGTTGTTGGGGATGTCGCTCCACCGCACGGTCTGCGATGAAGGTACCCAGACCGGGCCCTCGGCCCAGATGGAGCCCGTGTAAAGGCGCTCCAGGCCGCCAGCCGTCAGTGTGCCACCCATCCAAGCCCCTTTGCTTTGTTGCCGTGCCGCTGCCTAGGCGAAGCGGACGGGATTCCAGTCCAGGAGCCGCGGGTCCGCAAGTCCTTCGGTGATGAACGGATCGCCGGCGATGAACCGCTCGGCTTCCCCGCGTGAGGTGAAAATGCCCAGGGAACTGATATCCGGATCGGGAGGCAGGAAAGGGCCCAGCGCGAGCAGCCCTCCACCGGCAGCCTGGAATGCCTCGTAGTAGGCCTTGTGGCGTGGATAAACCTCCATGACCATCGACCGGTCCACGCCTTCACGCACCCTGTAGATCACGACACATTCCATGCGTCCGAACTTACCCTAGGCCTGGTTGTGGGCCTGCGGGACGCGCAGGCTGCCATACCTTTCCATCCGGTGCCACCTCAGGTGGACGCCGGCCACCGCGGTAACAACGGCCTGGATGACCACCAGGTACATGAGCTGCCGGTAGACGAACTGCTGAAGGGGAAGGGTCCAGAGCGGTCCGAGCCGTTCCCTGTCGAGCCGGAACGCGTAGGCGGCCATGAGCAATTGCACCGCCAGGAAGACCAGCCAGAGCGCCGCGATCCGCAGCGGGTCGAGGAAGATCAGGCCGTAGAGGGCAAAGACGTCGACGACGGGCGCGAAGAGGGGAAGCAGCACCTGCAGGACGAGCAGGTAGCCGAGTCCCCGCCGGCCGAGCTTGCCGGCCGCACCGCGCTGGACTACCGCGCCCCGGTGCTTCCACATCGCCTGCAGGGTGCCGTAGCACCATCGGTACCGCTGGCGCCACAGTGCGCCGAGGGTTGCCGGAGCTTCCGTCCAGGCCCGGGCGTCCTCCTGGTAGACGACGCGCCAGCCGTCCCGGCAGAGCGCCATGGTCAGGTCGGTGTCCTCGGCGAGGGTGTCGTCGCTGACACCCCCCACATGGAGAAGGGCGCCAAGGCGGAAGGCGCCAATGGCGCCGGGGACGGTGGGCATGCATTCGGCGACGTCGAACAGCCGGCGGTCCAGGTTGAAGCCCACCACGTATTCGATGTGCTGCCAGGCGCCCAGGATGCCGCCCCGGTTGGCCACCTTCGTATTCCCCGAAATGGCACCCACGCCGGGATCGGCGAAGGGCTGGACCAGGGCGCGGACTGTGTCGGGCTCGAAAACGGTGTCGCCGTCGACCATCACCACGAGATCGTGGCTGGCAGCCTGTATCCCGGCGTTCAGCGCGGACGGCTTGCCGCCGTTTTCCTTCCGGATGACCGTAACGCCGGGCAGGCCGAGGGCCTCCACGATGTCCGCCGTCCCGTCGGTGGAACCGTCGTCGACCACGATGACTTCGACCGGGTGCGAGGAGGCCACGATGGAGCGGACCGCAGCTTCAATGCCGGCGGACTCGTTGTAGGCGGGGACGATCACGGTTACAGGTTCGGTCACCACTGGCCCCACCATCACGTCCGCCCTCCGCCGGGCCCGCCCGGCCCCGGGAAGGCGCCGCGCGGCGCGGCTGTGGCGCGCGGCAAAGAACATCACCAGGATGGCGCGGACGAAGGTCACGACGCCGGCGGCAACAAGGCCCCACGAGATGGCCGTGACAACGAAGTCGCTGAGGCGGATGCCCCAGACGAATGCAGCGCCGCGGATCTGCTCGATGCCGGAGGCGGGGCGCATGCTGTCGACGCCCACGGCCTCACCGACCGTGGTGACGCGGTAGCCCTGGTCGGAGAACCGCGAAAGTGCAGGGTCCAGCGCGGCGACCGTTTGCCCCCTGTCACCGCCGCCGTCGTGCATCAGGACCACCTGTCCCTGCGGCCCGGACGGCATGAGGTTGCGCTCGATCGCTTCAACCCCTGGCGCCTGCCAGTCCTTGCTGTCCATGCTGCTCAGCACGGTGAGGTACCCCTCATCGGCAATTCCGTGCAGCGCGGACCACATGCCGTCGGTAAGCGCCTCGTTCCCGGCGGTGTAGGGCGGACGCAGCAGGGAGGCAGCCTGGCCGGTGACCCCGACGATAGCGTCCTGGCCGCCCTGCACCTCAAGCTCGCGGCGCCACTCGGGGGCCGAGCCGAGGTCCGTGTGGGTCAGTGTGTGGACCCCCACTTCATGGCCCTCCGCCACGATGCGGCGCAGCAGGTCCGGATGGTCCACCGCCGCAGACCCCACGACGAAGAAGGTCGCGTGGACATGGTGTTCCCGCAGGACGTCGAGGATGCGGGGCGTCCACTCTGGGTCGGGGCCGTCGTCGAACGTCAGGGCGACCGTCCGGTCCGGCGGGCTGACGGCCTGTACCGTCCCGCCGCGGGAATCCACTACCGGGCCGCCGTGGGACACGGCGCTGGGGACGCTGCCCGCAGACGGATCCGCGGGCACGGAGTCCTTGCCGACTCCGCCCAAGTGGTGCATGTACCCCTGGACCGCCAAAGCGAGGCCCAGCGCCATCAGGGTGGCCAGGAGGACAAGCCAGTGCGCCCGGACGTTGGCGGGGACGTTGCGTTTGGCGGGTCTGGCGTTCCGGCGGCCCATGCTACTGGTGCGCGGGGGCCGAGGGCCGCGTTGTCTGGCCCGGGGCCGTGTCCTTGCCACCCTGGGCCGTCCCGCTCGAACCGGGTGCAGTCCCGCTCATGCCGGGTTCCGCGGGCACGGCAGTGGCAACGGGAGCGGCAACAGGACCGGCCGGCGCAGGAGGCGCCGCAGCGGCACTGTCCACCGGCGGTGCGGCTGGGACGGCCACTGCAACAGCCGCCGGCGACCCGATTACTGCGGGCACGGCGGGTCCGGACAGTCCGTCCGCGGGGTGAGGGTCGGGCTCCGGTGAAACCGGCGGGGCTGTCGGAAGATCGTGGGCCCCTGCCGCGGCAGGTACGGGCAGGAAAGGTGCGGAGACTCCGGACCCGCCAATGAATGCGGCCAGCACCAGGAGGACGTAGCCTGCAACAAGCCCGAGAACCCCCAGGCCGATCAATTGGACCCGCCTAAGGCGCCTGCCTGAGGTATCTACAAACACGGGTCCTCGCGTATGAACGGCGCGCGGCTGGTCGGAAGTCTTCTCAGGGGCTTTCATCGAGCATCAACCATAGAGGGTCCGGAAGGGCTACCACAAAACCCGGCGTGATGCCCTTGACAGGCACCTGCCGGCCCGGGATTCCTATTGGCTATGCGCGCCATCCGCACTCCCAGGGGCCGGCACACCCGCATCAGAACGGGCGCCCCAGCTCTACCACTACATCAGCCATGTGCACATCGCGCTGAGCGGTTTCATCGCCACCACCGGCCTGGCCGTCGCCGCACACTACCCGTGGGGCCTGGCCACGCCCTGGCATCTGGGCCCCGTGTACCTCTCCGTCCTTCTCTTCCTGGCCGGCGCCGTGGTGGCTTACGGCGGGAAGCGGTCCAGTGACGCAGCAGGTGCCCGGCGCACCTGATCCGCCCGCAAGCACCGGGATTTACGACGGCGGGACTAGTGACCCAGGGACAGGCTTTGGCTAGGATCGGGGTTCTATGGTCAGTCAAGGACTTGGCGCCTATCGTCCCCCTTGGGCGCCAGGCAGGCAGAGAGGCGACGATGGACCTCACCCAGTCCCCCGAATATTCGCTTGACCCCTTCCCCTACTACGAGCGGATGCGCGCAACCGCCCCTGTCTTCCAGGACGACCAGTCGGGGAGCTGGCACGTGTTCCGGTACGACGATGTCCAGCGGGTCCTGTCCGAGCACGCCACGTTCTCGTCGCGGATGGGGGGGTGACAATCCCTCCGGTTCCGGCCAACTGTTTGCATCGAGCCTCATCACCACCGATCCCCCAAGGCACCGGCAGCTGCGTTCGCTGGTGACGCAGGCTTTCACGCCAAAGGCCGTGGACGCGCTTGCTCCCCGGATCGCCGCACTCACCGACGAACTGCTGCAAGGCATCGCCGCCCGCGGCAGCGCAGACCTGATCAGGGAGTTGGCCTACCCGTTGCCGGTCATAGTGATCTCCGAGCTCATGGGCATCCCCGTAGAGGACCGCGAGCGCTTTAAACACTGGTCGGATGTCATTGTCAGCCAGTCACGGACGGCGGCATCCAGCGGGATGCAGGACACCACCACCACAGAGATGGTCGAGTACTTCCTGGCCCTGATCGGGCAGCGCCGGAACCAGCCGGGCAGCGACCTGATCAGCAGCCTGCTGTCTGCCGAGATCGAAGGCCAAAAACTCACGGTGCCTGAATTGCTGGGTTTCTGCGCGTTGCTGCTGGTCGCCGGCAACGAGACCACCACCAACCTGATCGGCAACGCCGTTTTATGCCTGGCCGAATCGCCCGGCACCCTTGAGCGTCTCTTGAAGGACCCGGCCTTGTTGCCCCAGACGTTGGAAGAGGTTCTGCGCTTTCGCTCCCCTGTCCAGTCGATGTACCGGGTGACCGTAGCGGACACCGACGTGGGCGGCGAACACATTCCGGCCGGGGCGCCGATCGTGGCCTGGATTGGCTCGGCCAATCGCGACGAGCGGCAGTTTGAACGCGCGGCCGAGTTCGACGTCGACCGCAATTCGAACCGGCACCTGGCATTCGGGCACGGCATCCATTTCTGCCTCGGCGCACCCCTCGCCCGGCTTGAAGCCAGGATCGTGCTGGAGGCACTGCTGTCCAGGCTGCCCGGACTTTCCGTCGCTCCGAATGCCCGCCTGGAGCGCATGGAAAGCACTATCGTCTACGGGCTGAAGGCACTTCCCGTCATCTGGGAGCCGGCCCCCTGACTCCTTCGTTTGCTTACGCTTTCCCGGCGTAGGCAACGGCCTGGTCCCGCACTTGGCTGATATACGCCTCGGACTGGTTGTAGGAGTAGATGGCGTCAGTCCACCCGTGGGAGGTTGTCAGGTCACGGCCCTGGCCGCACAGGTACGTGGCGGCGCTGAGGGCGGCATCATCGATGTTGAAGGGGTCTGCTGTCCCGTCCCCGTTCCCGTCCCGTCCAACAAGGTGCCACGTGGAAGGAATGAACTGCATGGGGCCGACGGCGTGGTCCCACAGGGCGTCGCCGTCCAGCGTCCCGCCGTCGGTGTCCGCGATGGCAGCGAATCCATGGCCGTTGAGGCTGGGGCCGACTATTGGGCCGCTCGCCTGCCCTGCGGTATTGAGCGTGCCGCCACCGTAGGACCCGTGTCCGGATTCGACAAAGCCGACGGCGGCCAGGGTGTTCCAGCCGACCCCGCACCGGGGCATGGATTCGTTCGCCGCGGCGGCCGCGGCAACGTAGGCCCGCAGGGCCCGGGCAGGTATACCTGTCCGGGCGGTTGCCTGCGCCAGCCACTGCCCGTCCGGGCTCCTGGTGACGTTCACCGCGGTGGCCATGCCACCGGTCCCCTGCTCAAGCTTGAATCCCGCACGCGGCGGCGGAGCCATGGCAGCTCGCACTTCAGGACCCGGTTGACGCATCACCCCGAATGAGAAGGCTGCACTGGCGCACACCACGAACAGGCTAAAGACCAAGAAGCGCCTTACCCGGAGCACTGGCTAACCAGACCAGTCCAAGCCCACCCGGGAAGCGTCACCGCGTGGGGTCGATCATCGTCATGCCCGCGACGTTTGCGGTGTCGAAGCGGGGCAGCATGTCCGCGGCTTCGTCCAGTCCGATAACCCGTTCAATGAGCTTCTGTGGTTCCAGTGCCCCGGACCCGATCAGGGCGAGCATTCCGGGGTAGTCTGCCGCGGCCATCCCATGGCTGCCGAAGACGTCGAGTTCCCAGGCGATGACGCGGGCCATGGGCACGCGGGGGTGCCCGTCAACAGGTGGGAGGAGTCCGATCTGGACGTGCCGGCCGCGGCGGCGAAGGCTGAGCAGCGCATTCGCGCACGTCTGCTCACTGCCCACCGCGTCAATGGAGACGTGGCTGCCTCCGGTGAGGGAATGCACCTGTGCCGGGATGTCTGCGCCGTCTGCCACCAGGACGTGGTCGGCGCCCAGCGAAGCCGCTGCCGCGAGGGCCTCCCGGTTGCGGTCGACGGCGACCACCTTTCCGCCGAGTGCCTTCGCGATCATGACGGCGCTGAGACCCACGCCGCCCACTCCCACGACCGTGACCCACTCCTCCTTCGCCAGGCGTGCCCGACCCGTGAGTGCACGGTAGGCCGTCGCAAATCGGCACCCCAGGCTCGCCGCGGCTTCGAAGCTGACACCTTTGGGGATGGCCACCAGGTTTGTGTCCGCAGCGTGGATCACGACTTGCCCGGCGAAGGAACCCCAGTGCGTGAACCCTGGTTGTTGCTGGTCCGGACAGACCTGCGCGTTGCCGGCCCGGCACCACTGGCATGCCCCGCAGCCTTCGACGAAGGGCGCCGTGACCCTGTCAACGACTGACCACTTGGTGACTCCGGGGCCTACGGCGGCGATTCTTCCCGCGAACTCGTGGCCGGGAACGTGCGGCAGCGCGATGTCATCGTGGCCGGCCCAGGCGTGCCGGTCGCTCCGGCACAACCCGGTGGCCACGACTGCGACCACCACACCTCCTGCCGGTACCTCCGGTGCAGCCACCTCTTGGACAGATAGTGGACCGGCAATCCGATCCATAACAATTGCACGCATAATCCTCCACCTTAGGCAAAGGCCGCGGGTTTCAGGGGGATCACCGCACTCTGCACGGGTGCGGTGACCGTCACCGCACCACGTTTCGGTGGCCGGCGTCCAGGCGCTGGGTCCACCCACGTGAATCGAGGTGCTCCAGGAGTGGAACCGCGATCCGGCGTGTTGTGTCAAGGGCCTGGCGCGCCTGGCTGGTGGTGAACGGCTGGTCCAGGCGGGCGAGGGTGCGCATTGCAAGGGCAGGAGCTGTAGGCAGCAGGACCACCCCGTCGCGCAGCCGGAGTATGCGTCCGGCCCGTTCCCCGGCAGCAAGTTCCCGGGCGCCCAGCCCCAGTGCTGCCAAATCTTCGGCTTCCGGTGCCTGGAACGGGCGGGTGCGGAGCCGGCGTTCCAACTCCGCGATGGCCGGTTCGATGTGACCAAGGTTGCCCTGGCTGCCGGGCAGCCGGATGTGGCCGCCGTCCTGTTCCAGGGCTGCCCCAAGGATGACGTGGGAAAGCAATCTTTCGTCGGGCAGCGCGAGAAGGTCCCGGGCTGCCCCCATCGACAGGCCTGGGGCCAGGGGGTCCCGCTCCTGCAGCGACTGGACCGCAGCACGCAGGCGATGCTGCCATGCCTCAAGAACAGGGGCATGTACCCACCAGTCACCGAAAACCCGGACGCCCGGGGGCGCCTCCGCATCATGCCCGGGCAGCAGCCCAAGCCGGCGAAGATGTCCTGCCTGCACCGCTCCGCGGGCTGCAACTTCTGCCAGCACGTCTCCCTCGGCGTCCATGCCGGCAAGCCGCTCCGCCCAGTGGGCACCATCGCCGCGCCGGCGCAGTGCCGGCGGGTCCGCGTCAAGGATGCGCGCGCCGCCCAGCACGGAGCGGCTCCCCGGATCTCTGAGCACCAGCCGGTCCCCGAGGACCAGCGGCAGATGCCTGTCGAGGACGAGTCGGGCGTGGTCGGCACCGAACGGACGCAGCCGGGCCGGCACGGATGCCGTGCCAACATGCACCATGAGCTGCTCCGGCACCTCGGTGTAGGGTACTCCGGTGGTGCGCTGGATGCCGACGACGGCGGTGGTGGGCCACGCGTCGGGGGTCACCAGCGCATCCCCGCGCCGGATGTCCGTGGCGGCTATATCCCGCAGGTTCAGCGCCACCCGGCTCACCGGCTCCACCGAAGTGTATGAGGTGTCGCGGCTTTGCAGGCCGCGGACGGCGACGGGCCGGGAACCGACGTGGCCAAGCAGCTCCAGCCGGTCACCCTGGGCAAGCGTGCCGGCTGCCAGTGTTCCGGTGACCACAGTGCCGGAACCGGTGATCGTGAACGAGCGGTCCACCCACAACCGCGCCCTCCCGCCCGTGGTGGGGGCAGGCACCTGGGCCAGGACGTCGTCGAGCGCTGTACGCAGGTCAGCCAGGCCGGTGCCGTCGACGGCGGAGACGGCAACTGCGGGGGCATCGCGCAGGCCGGTCCCGGCCAGCTCCACGCGGGCCCGTGCCAATACCTCCGCCACCCGCTGCCCGGACGCCCGGTCCGCCCTGCTGAGCACCACGACGCCGTGCTCGATTCCAAGGGCGGCCACGGCGTCCCGGTGATCGCCTGATTGTGCCTGCCAGCCCTCGTCGGCGGCGACGACGAAGCAGACCACAGGAGCGGGACCGATCCCGGCCAGCATATTGCCAAGGAAACGTTCGTGGCCGGGCACATCCACGAAGGCAACGTCCTGGCCGGACGGCAGGGTGGTCCAGGCGTAGCCCAGGTCAATGGTCAGCCCGCGGCGCCGTTCCTCCTCCCAGCGGTCCGGTTCCATGCCGGTGAGGGCGCGGACCAGGGTGCTTTTACCGGAATCGACGTGTCCGGCGGTGGCAACGACGTGCACGGTTCAGCCCGCCCTGCCTGCATTCGCGACCTGCAGGGTTGCCAACGCATGGCGCACGGCCTCGAGAATCCGGTCATCATCCCCTGCCGCCACGCAGCGCAGGTCGATCAGGCAGGAACCGTCATGGACGCGGGGCAGCACGGCGGGATCGCCGGTCCGCAAGTAAACTGCGAGCCCTTCGGGGAGCCGGAGTGCCCATCCCGGCAAGGGAAAACCGGGGGCTCCCCCGCCGCCCACCCGGCCGTCATGGGGCACGACGGGTACCCCGAGGGCCCGGGCGAGCCTGTCCGTACGGCGCCGCAACTGCGCGGCGTCGGCGTGCAGCGATTGGACAACGGGCGGCGGTCCACCAGCGATGGTCGCTTCCAGGGCGGCGAGGGCGAGCTTGTCCGCACGGACGGCACGGGCGAGCGGGTGGCGGGCCAGGCGGGTGATGATCTCCTTGCGGCCGAGCAGCAAACCCGCCTGGGGGCCGCCCAGGAGCTTGTCACCGCTGGCGATGACGACGTCGGCCCCGCCCACCAGGGCCGAGGCAACATCGGGTTCATCCGGCAGGTGGGGGTCGTGGGCCAGCAATCCGCTGCCCAGGTCGGCCACGAGTGGCACCCCCCGTTCCGCCGTCAGCGGGCTGAGTTCGTGCAGCGGAACGGCGGACGTGAATCCATCGACGCGGAAGTTGCTGGGGTGGACTTTCAGCACGCAGCCCGTGTCCGGCCCGAGGGCTCCCGCATAGTCATGCAGGTGGGTGCGGTTGGTGGTGCCCACTTCGTGCAGTTTCGCCCCCGTTGACTCCATCAGGTCGGTCAGCCTGAAGCCCGCACCGATTTCGACAAGTTCGCCGCGGCTCACCACCACCTCCCTGCCGGCAGCGAGGGCTGTTGTGGCCAATACCAGCGCCGCAGCTCCGTTGTTGACCACAAGGGCGTCTTCAGCGGCGGGACAGGCGGCGAGCAGTGCCGCCCGCGCGCCGGCGCCCCGGCGGGAGCGGCTGCCATCCGCCAGGTCCAGCTCCACGTCAACGTAGCCGCTGGCGGCGACAAGGGCCTCTACCGCGGCCTCGGAAAGGGGCGCCCGTCCCAGATTGGTATGGACGATCACACCGGTTGCGTTGAGCACCGGGCGCAGGCTTGTTGCAGAATGTGACGCAACGGCGGCCAGCAGGGCCGGTTCAACCTGGCCGGGCGGGAGCTCACCGCGCCGGGCCTGGTCCTGGACGTTCCTGACGAGCTCACGGATGACGCGCTCGTTCAGCCGTGTCCGGGCATCCCTGACGGCCGGGAGCGCCAGCAGGTCATTCGTGCGGGGAATCAGGCGCCGGGGATCGACCTGGTCCACAGCCCTCCTCTTTTCGCGGCATTCACGCCGGTGGTTGGCGGTGGCGGACGGGAATCGAACCCGCCAGGCCGAGATGCTCAGCCTCACCGGTTTTGAAGACCGGGGGGCCCACCAGGACCCGGACGCCACCGCGCCTCAATATAGCAGGGTTGCCTTGAGGGGTACGCTAGGCGGGTGAATGAGGCACAGACGTCAGTCCAGCAACTCGATGATGGTGCCGCCGGCGCTTTCCGGCTCACCGACTATGCGCATGGCGGGGGCTGCGCCTGCAAGATTCCGCCCGGCGAGCTCGAAGATGCGGTCCGCGGCCTGATCGGGCAGCCGGGCGCGGAAGTGCTGGTTGGACTCGACAGCGGCGACGACGCCGCGGCGGTCTTGGTCCGCGATGATCTTGCAGTCCTCACCACCGCTGACTTTTTCACGCCCGTCGTCAATGATGCATTTGACTGGGGCCGGATTGCGGCCGCCAATGCCCTCTCGGACATCTACGCGATGGGCGGCCGGCCGGTCACGGCCATCAACCTCGTCGGCTGGCCCCGCGGTGTACTGCCGATGGAACTGATGACCGAGGTCCTCCGCGGCGGGCTGAGCGTGGCCGCCGAGGCTGGGTGCCCGGTGCTGGGCGGGCACTCCATCGACGATCCTGAGCCGAAATACGGCATGGCCGTCACCGGCGTCGCCCACCCGGGGCGCTTGCTGCGGAACGACGCCGCCCTGCCGGGGCTGCCGATCACGCTTACCAAGCCACTCGGCGTCGGACTTCTCAACAACCGGCACAAGCAGACCGGGGAGGTGTTCGCTGAAGCGGTGGAGACGATGGCGGGCCTCAACCGCGACGCATCCGAGGCGGCGGTTGCCGCCGGCGTCCGTGCAGCGACGGATGTCACCGGCTTCGGCCTGCTTGGCCACCTTTTCAAGATGGTCCGTGCCTCGGAAGTGGGAGCCGTGATCGACCTGAAAGCGGTACCGCTGATCGATGGAGCCCGGGCGGCGCTGCGGGACGGCTTCGTCTCCGGCGGGACCCGGCGCAACCTCGACTGGGTGCGGCCGCACGTGCGCCCCGGTGCCGGCGTCACCGAAGACGACCTGCTGCTCCTGGCTGATGCCCAAACCTCCGGCGGCCTGCTGGTGGTCGGCGAGCTGCCCGGATACCCCGTGATCGGCCACACCACTGCAGGGCAGGGCATCGACATCCGCTGACCCCGGCAGCCCGCTCAGCTGCCGGTGGTGATCGCGTCGCCGGTGACGCCGGCGGCGCGGCGGGCCGCGAGCCGGTTCTTTTGCGGCTCGATGGTGTACCGCGGATCTCTTGCGGATTCGAGGCCCGCCTCAAAGACACCGAAGCGGGTCAGTGCCGAAGCAGCCAGCAAAGCCACTCCCGACGCCGCCGCCACCACGCGGTTACGGCCGCCCAGCAGTGCCCCCAGGCCGCCGGCCACCGCCAACCGCTCGCTCCATTTCAGCATGGCGCCTGGCTTGCCCTGATGCAGGGGCTCCGCGGCTACCGGGTCCATCCGGCGTTCCATCACCTTCATGGCAGCCACGTCACCCAGCACACCAAGCACGGCGAGTTTCCGGGCGGGACCCGTCTCATGGACCGGTGTGGTGACCATGGCCAGCCCGGCAGACGCGAGGCAGGCCGAGCTCACGAAAACGAAAGGCAGTTCCTCGTGGGCAGCGTTCCACGTCGGTGTTGCAGTATCGCCAAGCAGGACCGCCGTGTACGCCGCCAGCGGGCCGGCGAATAACGCGGCCTCAACGCCGGCCGGTCCCTCAACAGCCTGCAGCACCTTCCGCAAAGGACCCAGCGGAAGCCTGCTTCCCGTCATCCGGTCGATCTCCGCCACCGCCGCCACACCCGTGCCGGCGCTGAACGCACTCAGTATCCAGGACCCCACACTCATCGGCGAGGTGACCTTGAAGGTCCGCAGCATGTGCAGGAAACGCTCCGGCCGGCCCAGGTCCTTCACCAGGGCAACAGCACCGGCGCTTACTGCCGTCAAGGCGCCCAGCCGGGCATTCCGGCGGAGTATCGGCCGCCCGGTCAGCTGCCCGCCGAGGCCGAGGAGGGCCGAACCGGCTGCCACCCCACCCAAAAAGAGGTAGATGGCAACGTCATCGCCCCAGGGGGCCGGCTTGACCACCGGACGGCCGTAGTAGGAAGTGAACTCCGGCTCCGGCACCATGGGCATTTCCCGGGAGCCGTCACCGTTGTCACGGCGGCGGCCTGGGCCTCGCTGGCCGCCCTGCCGGCGCCGGCGGGCAGGCTCTGACGGCCGGAAGCTGTCGAACTCCGAAAGGGTCACGCCCGTCCTCCCAGGAACGCCAGTGCAGCTGCCGCGGCCATGCCCGCTACCGCCATGCCGGCCCGCCGGTACATCTTCGGCAGGTCGGCCGTTGGCACCCGCGGGTCCGGCGGAAGCCCATAGACTTCGGGTTCGTCCAGCAGCAGGAAGACCGATCCGGTTCCGCCAACACCGTCGTGTTCATTCGCGCCGTAAAGCCTCGCCTCGGTCATGCCTTGCGAGTGCAGGATGGCTACCCGTTCCCTGGCGGTCTCCACCATGTCGTCGTGGTCGCCGAACTTGATGGACGTCGTGGGGCATGCCTTGGCGCAGGCGGGCGTCTGGTCGTCGAGCAGCCGGTCATAACACAGCGTGCACTTCTGGGCGATGCCCACATTGGGAACGGCGGGATGCTTGGCATGCTCCTCCCTGCTGGTGGCCACCTTGACCGTGCCGTTGCTGCGGCGCTCGATCACGCCGAAGGGGCACCCGGCCACGCAGGTTCCACAGCCGTTGCAGACGTCATCCTGCACCACCACGGTGCCGAACTCGGTGCGGAACAGCGCCCCGGTGGGGCAGACGTCAAGGCAGCCGGCGTGCGTGCAGTGCTTGCAGACATCGGAGGACATCAGCCACCGGAAATCTGCCGTATCCGGCGGGGTGGTATCTGCTCCTTCAAGGTCCACTGCAGCAGGTGACGCCGGAGCCGGAGGACCGATGCGCGGCATGCCCAGGCTCACGAGGGCACGGCCTGATTCCCGCGCTTCGACAATGCGTTCCTGGCCCTGCTCGATGAACGCGACATGCCGCCACGTGCTGGCGCCCAGCTCTCCGGTGTTGTCATACGAGGACCCGAGCAGTTCCAGGTTTCCGTCCTGGGGGTTGTGGTTCCACTCCTTGCAGGCAACTTCACAGGCCTTGCAGCCGATGCAGATCGATGTGTCGGTGAAGAACCCCTTCCGCGGATGGGTGTGTTCCCAGTGGGCATCGGCGGTGGGGTCGGTCGGTCCGGACAGCTGGCCCATCTAGTCCTCCAACGTCGGGTCGGTACCCGGAGCGCCGCCGGCAGTCAGCGGCAGCCCGGGCGGGGCAATGTGTGCGTGGGTTAATGCAGCAGCGATGACACTCATCAGCCCGGCCCACCATCGGTGGGGCCGTCCCCGCCGGGGCCGGTTTCGAAACCTTCCGCCGCCGGATCGGTGACGGCGCGGTTACCGGTTTCGATGGTCACGCCGGCACGGTCCTGGTACTCGGCAACCAAGGCCATCAGTTCCTTGCCCCGCGGCCGGCGCCCTGGCCGGATGTCGCAGGACGCCACCTTGGATTCCTGGATCTGGACGTTGGGATCGAGGGTCACACCAAGCAGGTCGTTGGCCGCATCGCCACTGACGACTGCGCTGTTGCCGACGCCCCAGTGGTAGGGAAGCCCGATCTGGTGCACGGTATGGCCACCAACCTTGAGCGGCGCCATCCGGTCGGTAACAAGCACCTTCGCCTCGATGGCGGAGCGCGGCGAAATAATCGTCGCCCACCCGTAAGGCTCAAGGCCCCGCTCAGCAGCCAGTTCCGGCGAGACCTCGCAGAACATCTCGGGCTGCAGTTCCGACAGATACGGCAGCCAGCGGCTCATTCCGCCCGCAGTATGGTGCTCCGTGAGGCGGTAGGTAGTGAACACGTAGGGGTAGACGTCGGCGCCACTGGTCCCCGCGCTTGGCGCACTCAGGTTGTCGCCACGGGGGAACCTCAGCCGGGCCGGGTTCTGCTGTTGCGGGTACAGCGCGTTCGCCACCGGGGATTCCTGGGCTTCGTAATGCGTGGGAAGGGGCCCGTCCATGAGGCCCTTCGGCGCGAACAACCAGCCCTTGCCGTCGGCCTGCATGATGAATGGGTCATCGCCGCTGAGCGCGGCCGGACCACCGACAGAGGGATCAGGTTTGCTGCCCGGTGCCCGGTCGACCGGGAAGTCCGGCACGTCGTCTCCGACCCACTTACCCTGCTCCTGGTCCCACCAAATGTATTTCTTCCGCTCGCTCCACGGCTTTCCGGCTGGATCAGCCGACGCGCGGTTGTAGAGGATCCGGCGGTTTGCCGGCCAGGCCCAGCCCCATTCCGGCGCGGCCGGCCCCTGGTCCTGGCCTGGCTTGCGGTTTGCGGCATGGTTGAAGCCGTCAGCGTACACGCCGGTGTAGATCCAGCAGCCCGCCGCCGTAGAACCGTCGGCGCGCAGCTCCGTGTAAGCGGAGAGGGGTTTGCCCGCGTCGGGACCATCCAAGTGGCGGCCGTTGATCTCCGCAAGCACTGCCTCAGCATCCGGATCGCCGTGCTCGTCCGTGGGATAGTCCCAGGTCAGGTCGAGCAACGGACGGTCGCGTTCGTCCTGGGAACCGGCCAGCTTCTCCCGGATCCGGTTGCCCAGTTCGAAGAAGAACTGCAGTTCGCTCTGGCACTCCCCCGGAGGAGCCACGGCCTGGTGCCGCCACTGGAGCAGCCGCTGGGTCTGGGTGAATGACCCTGCTTTCTCCACGTGGGTTGCCGCGGGGAGGAAGAAGACCTCGGTTTCGATGTCCTCGGTGCGCAGCTCCCCGGACTCGATCTCCGGGCTGTCCTTCCACCAGGTCGCCGACTCGATGAGGTTCAGGTCACGCACCACCAGCCACTTCAAATGCGACATGGCCAGGCGCTGCATCCGGCCGTGGGCGGAACCCACCGCCGGATTCTGACCGAGGATAAAGTAGCCCTCCACCTCATCCTCAAGCATGCCCATCACGGTCTCATAGGTACCGTGGGCCCCGGTCAATCTCGGAAGATAGTCGTACGCCCAGTCGTTGTCCTCGTTTGCGGCGTCACCCCACCATGCCTTGAGGAGGCTGATGGTGTAGGCATCGGCGTCGGCCCAAAAACCCTTCTGCTGTTTGGACCCGATAACGGACAAATACTCCTGCAGGGTGTCATGGCGCCCGGCACTGGGCATCGGCAGGTACCCGGGCAGGAGGTTGAACAGGGTAGGGATGTCCGTGGAGCCCTGGATACTGGCGTGGCCGCGCAGTGCCATGATGCCGCCGCCCGGGCGTCCAACATTTCCCAGCAGAAGCTGCAGGATGGCGGCTGCCCTGATGAACTGCGCTCCCAGGGAGTGCTGGGTCCAACCGACGGCGTACGCGAAACACGTGGTCCGGTCCCGCCCGGAGTTTTCCGTGATGGTCCTCGCCAGATATTCGAAGTCCGCGACGCTGATGCCGCACATGTCCTGCACCGTCTCCGCCGTGTAACGGGCGTAATGCCGCTTCACGATCTGGAAAACGGTCCGCGGATCCTGGAGGGTGTCATCGCGCTGGACTTCTGCATGCTCCAACGGCGGACCGCCGCTTCCGTAGGCGTGGCCGGCTGCACGCGCCGTGGCCTCGGCGCCGTGCTCCGAACCGGGTCCGGGCTCGTCAATGGTGCCCTCCCCTTTTTCCGCATATGCCCAGGACGACGTGTCGTAGGCGCCCTTTTCAGGGTCGAAGCCGGAGAACAGCCCGCCCAGGTCCTCGGCGTCGCGGAAGTCCTCGTGGACCAGCGTGGCTGCATTGGTGTATGCGCTGACATACTCCTTAAACCAGAGGTCGTTGCTGATCACGTAGTTGATGAGCGCGCCAAGGAGCACTACGTCCGAGCCAGCCCGGATAGGAATGTGCTTATCCGCCACTGCCGATGTACGCGTGAACCGCGGATCGACATGGATGACCTTCGCCCCGCGGGCTTTAGCCTCCGCCACCCACTGGTATCCCACCGGATGGCACTCGGCCATGTTGGAACCCTGGATGACGATGCAGTCGGCGTTGGCCATGTCCTGCAGTGATTGCGTTGCACCACCGCGTCCAAACGAGGCTCCCAAACTGGGAACCGTGGCGGAGTGTCATATGCGGGCCTGGTTCTCCGTCTGCACAGCTCCCGCAGCGGTGAAAAGCTTCTTGATCAGGTAGTTTTCTTCGTTGTCCAGGGTTGCCCCGCCCAGCGAGGCGATACCCATGGTGCGGCGCAGCAGCCGGCCCTGCTCATCCTGCTGCTGCCACGTCCTGCGGCGGGTCTCGATAAACCGATCGGCCACCATCTCGACGGCAGTAGCCAGGTCCAGGTGTTGCCACTCAGTGGAACGCGGCGCGCGGTAAAGAACTTTGGTCTGCCGGCCCGGCGAATTGACGAGCTGTTCGCTGGCAGAGCCTTTAGGGCAGAGCCGGCCGCGGGAGATGGGTGAATCCGGGTCGCCCTCGATCTGGACTACCTTCTCGTCCTTAACGTAGACGCGCTGTCCACACCCGACGGCGCAGTAGGGGCACACGCTCTGCACAACCCGGTCCGCAGTGGCAGTCCGGGGGGCTATCGCCTTGGTCTTGGCCGACGTCACCGCCGGGCCACGGCCCAACAGGTCACCCGTACTTAGCTGACGGACGACCGGCCATTGAAGAAAACTTCGCGGTGCCATTTCTGGAGCATATCCCGAAGCTTGCCCAAAGCAACAGGTCAACCGCGGGCGTGTCTTTCCCGGATGCCCGGTCCGCTCTTCGCTCGTTCCGTGCGATCCCCCGTGCTTCCTGACGCGAACCGTGGCTGAGGCGGCGGTCGGTGGCAAGCCGGTCCTTTGGACCCTGGGGCCCGGCTTGGCGCAACACTACGCTGATGCCATGAGCCACGTGCCGACGCTGAGTCCTCCGGTTCAACGCAACCTCGGTGCCACCGGGCGCTGCATCCGGACCGCCCCTGGATCCGTCTAATACGTGGCGGCGCCGGACTTGCCATGCTCGCGGCCCTCGGCCAGGAGCTATACGACGCAACCCAGCCCGGCAACTCCGTCGACATCCCCCAGCTCATCTCCCAGTTCACGTTCCAGTCGAACCTCGCCCTCGGGCTCGTGTTCCTCGTGTCCGCCGCGCGGCCGCGTGCGCGGCTGCCGCAGTGGTGGGACCACCTCTGTGGCGCCCTCGCGTTCTACCTGGTGATGACGGGCATTATTTATGTGGTGCTCGTGGCTCCGCCTGGTGAACCGTGGTGGACGCTGGACATGTACTGGCCGTGGATGGTCACCCATCGCATCGCACCGCTGGTCGCGGGGCTCGACTGGCTCCTGGTCACGCGCACCGTCCGTGGCCCGTGGCGGCGGCCCCTCGCCTGGCTTTGCTACCCGGGGGTGTTCCTGATCTTCTCCTGGGTGCGCGGCGGCCTCGACGGCTGGTACCCCTACGACTTCCTCAACCCGGGGCTCGACGGCGGCTGGCCGGCGGTCATCGCCACCAGCGCCCTGGTACTCGCCGCGTTTCTCCTGGTCGGCATACTCGTGCACCTCGTCGGCGATGCCCGTGTGGGCCTCGCCCGCGGACCCGGACAGGAAACCACGGCCCAGCCGGCAGCCCCGCCCGGCTGGCTGCGCCGTCACGCTCGGGAACTACTTCCGGGGAAGGGCCGCATCTGAGGTCGCGGCCGGCACCAGGGCGGTGGACGCAAAAAGCCCCGGACCATAGACGGTCCGGGGCGTGCCTGAAATCTCTACCGCTCGATGCTGACGCTGAGATTCAAATGGATGTCGTCCGTTGCCAGGCGGTCTTCGAGATACTGCGCGAGGCTCGCATCATCGGCGGTATGCGGCCCCTTGGGAACCGCGCCGCGGAACTCGGCCTGCGTGTTGGTGGACTTCAACATATCCAGGGGCGTCCATCGGAGGTGGCCGTCGGCCAGCCGCTCGATGTCAGTGCGGAAGGTGCGGCCGTGGCCGTCACGGGCGGAAGCGCGCATGGTGAATGGAATGAAAGCTACAGGCAAGGGGGTCCTTTCGAGTGAGGCCACCATCGGCCGGCGCCTCGTAAGGAACAAGGCAACGATGGGCGTTTTTATTCCTCCTTGGTCCGCAAGTGGACCAAGACGTAACTGGTCGAAGCCTCTCAAGGCAGGCGCCGCCGTCGTACTCAAATCCGTACCCGCCCCCCGCTCACACCCGGCCTCCGCAGCGGCCATGGTGGGCGGCGGCGGCCAGTGCAGAAGGATCAATTTCCCCGCGCCCCAGGACCTCCGATTTCCCCGCGAATCCGCACTTCCAAACCGCTTCCGTTAATAGATTGACAGCAAGGGTGTCACGAGTCACACTGTTGCATATGGTGATCGATGTTGCGTACAGCGCGTACGGCAGGGTGTTCGTCCAGGACGCTGTCGCAGTGCGATCCTCCCTAATCTCATGACCACAACGTTTCGACGACGCCGGTTGCCGCCACCGACTCCGTGGTCCCTACGTCTCGCCTACTACACAGCCCTCCGGGAGAAAAAATGACTGCTCCAGTGAACGTGCCCCTCAACTCACGCGGAAAACTCGCTTCGACTTTGCCTGCCGAGCAGCTTGCAGAGATCGCTGCGCTGTTCGAGTTCCGGCGCACGGGCTACTCCCTTGACGCCCCCTTCTACACCGACCCCACGATCTTCAAGATCGACATGGAAGCCATCTTCGGCCAGCACTGGATCTTTGCCGGCAGTGTCGCCGAGCTGCCGGAGCCGGGCGACTACATCACGGTCGACTACGGCCCCTACTCCCTGATCGTGCTGCGCACCGACGAGGGAGACGTCAACGTCCTGCACAACGTCTGCCGCCACCGCGGTGCGCGTGTTCTGACCGAAGCCGCCGGTTCCACCGGAAACCTTGTCTGCGGCTACCACTCCTGGACCTACTCCCCCGAGGGCAACCTGATCCACGCCTCCGCTCCCGGCGAAGCCAAGTTCGACAAGAACTGCTTCGCCCTCAAGCGCGCCCACAGCCGCGAGGTTGCCGGACTCATCTTCGTCTGCATCGCAGACGTTCCGCCCGCAGACTTCGACGAGACCGCCAAGATCTTCGAGCCTTACCTCGCGCCACACGACCTGTCCAAGACGAAGATCGCCTACCAGCAGAACATCATCGAAGAGGGCAACTGGAAGCTCGTCATGGAGAACAACCGTGAGTGCTACCACTGCGACGGACACCCGGAACTCGCCTGTTCGCTCTTTCCCACATGGGGCCTGACCGAGGGCCTCATCCCGCCCCACCTCGAGGAAGTATGGGACCGCAACAAGGAAGCCCAGTCTTCCCTCGAGGAGCGCTGCCGCCGTTATGGCCTGCCCTACGACGTGGTCGAGGAGCTTGACACCCGCATCGCCGGAATCCGCATCTCACGCGAATCCCTCGACGGCGAAGGCGAGTCATTCTCGGCCGACGGGCGCCGGCTGTCCAAGAAGCTGCTCGGCGACCTGCCGGACTTCCGGCTGGGCCGCTGCTCCATGCACCTGCAGCCCAACAGCTGGTTCCACTTCCTTGGCGACCACGTCATCACGTTCGGTGTCTTCCCGATCAACGAACACCAGTCGCTGGTCCGCACCACCTGGCTGGTGGCTGACGACGCCGAGGAAGGCGTGGACTACGACCTGGAGAAACTTACCTATACCTGGAAGCAGACCAACCTGCAGGACAAGGCGTTCGTGGAGCTGTGCCAGCAGGGCGCTGCCAGCCCCGCCTACGAGCCAGGCCCCTACATGAAGAGCGAATACCAGGTGGAGGCCTTCATCAACTGGTACGTGCAGCGGGTGCAGGAGCACTTGGCATGACCGAACTCCTCATTGAGACAGTGATCCAGGAACCACAGCGCATCCGCGGTCTTGAGATGCCATGGAACCGGGTGATGGGCAGCACCGAGGCACCTGCCCGCGCTGCCCGTGCACTGGGTCCTTGGCACCCGCAGGAGTTCATGGCCGAATGCGTGGAGACTGTTCCCGAGGCCGGGGACATCATGACCTTCGTGTTCCGCCGCTGCGATGGCGCACCCCTGGCGTTCCGCGCGGGGCAGTACGTCAACGTAGCCTTTCCCGTGAACGGCGACGACCAGGATCCGGTGGACCGCAGCTACTCGCTGTCCAGCTCGCCCACGGAGCCCTGGACGTTCAGCATCAGCGTCAAACGCGATCCTACGGGTCTGGTCTCACCCTGGGTGCATGAGAACGTCAAACCCGGCACCGTCCTCGAGATGCTCGGACCGGTGGGGGCATTCCACCTGCCCGATGCCGACCGGCGGGCGCGTTACCTCCTGCTGGCCGCCGGCGCAGGCATCACGCCCATCATGTCCATGGTGCGGACCATCCACTCCCTGCCCGGCCATGCTGATGTTGTGGTGCTCTACCACGGAGCCGAAGCCGGCGGCTTTGCCTTCCACCGGGAGCTGGCCTACATCGCTTCCGTGGACTCGCGGGTCAAGGTCTTCTACTCCCTGGGCGACCGCAGCAAGCCCGAAGGGTGGGAAGGGCTCAGTGGACGGCTGACCGCAGCCATGCTCGACCAGGTTGCTCCCGACGCCAACGGCCGCCAGGTCTACGCCTGCGGGCCCGAGGGCTACCTGAACAGTGCCACCGAGCTCCTGAAAAAGGTCGGCGTCGATGACACCTCCATCTACATGGAATTCTTCTCGGGTGACCGCAAGACGCTCCTTGAATACCAAGCAGAGATCGCGCTTGCGTCGGACATTGCCGAGGAGATCGCGGAGGAAATCGCCGGTTCCGCCGAGGACTACTTTGAAGGCCAGCCCACCGCGTTCGGTCTTTACGAGCCCGGCTACGACGCCGAAGGAACCTTGCCGGCCACAGGGCTTCCGCTGGAAGCGGTCGAGCCGGACGCGACCGCCACCTCCTCGGAGTCTGCGCCGGAGGCCGAGGTCCCCGACGCCTCGAGCTTCGACACTGTGGGAACGGGCAGCCTCACCATGTCCTTCATGCGGACAGGCATCAATGTACGCATCGATCCGACCGAACAGATTCTCGGGGCGGCACAGCGCGCCGGCGTCAGAATCGGGGCGAACTGCCAGGAAGGCATGTGCGGTTCCTGCAAGGTCGTCAAGCTTTCCGGGGACGTCGACATGAACCACCAGGGCGGTATCCGGAAACGTGAGATCGATGCAGGAAAGTTCCTTCCCTGCTGCTCCACAGCGCAGACCGACTTGGTGATCGATGCCTAGTCGCTACACCTGCCCATGCCCCCATCTGCTTCACGAAAACTGATAACAACTGCCTCCCAGAAGGTCTGATGCCGCCAGCATCAGACCTTCTGTGAGCATTCGATCGCCAACCAAGGAGCCAATCCATGTCAGGTAACAAAGCCGTTGCGTACAAGGCACCTGGGATCGTCGAAATCATCGACACCCCTTATCCCACTTTTGAGCTCAGGGAAGGGCCAGGCGTCAATCCCATCAACGTCGGCCGGAAGGTCCCGCACGGGGTCATCCTGCGCACCGTCAGCACCAACATCTGCGGGTCGGACCAGCACATGGTCCGTGGACGCACCACCGCCCCGGCCGGTCTCGTCCTGGGGCACGAGATTACCGGGGAAGTCATCGAGACCGGGCCCGACGTCGAGTTCATCAAGGTAGGGGACATCGTCTCGGTCCCCTTCAACATCTCCTGCGGACGCTGCCGGAACTGCAAAGAGGGCAAGACCGGAATCTGCCTGAACGTGAACCCGGACCGCCCCGGGTCCGCCTACGGTTACGTCGACATGGGCGGATGGGTTGGCGGGCAGGCAGAGTACGTCCTGGTCCCCTATGCGGACTGGAACCTGCTGCGGTTCCCCGACCGGGACCAGGCCCTGGAGAAGATCATGGACCTGACCATGCTCTCGGACATCCTCCCGACCGGTTTCCACGGCGCAGTCACGGCAGGTGTGGGCGTCGGGTCCACCGTCTACGTTGCCGGCGCAGGTCCCGTGGGGCTTGCCGCGGCGGCCAGCGCCCAGCTGCTGGGGGCGGCGGTGGTCATCGTAGGCGATCTCAATGAGGACCGCCTGGCCCAGGCCCGGTCCTTTGGCTGCGAAACCGTCAACGTGGCCAACGGCGACCCGGCAGACCAGATCGAGCAGATCCTCGGCGTCCGGGAAGTCGACGCCGGCATCGACGCTGTCGGTTTCGAGGCCCGTGGACACGGTCACGGCGCCCAGGAGGCGCCCGCCACCGTGCTCAATTCGCTCATGGACATTACGGCCGCCGGCGGCTCCGTTGGCATTCCCGGGCTTTACGTCACCGGGGACCCGGGTGCCGCGGACGAGGCAGCCCAGAAGGGCAGCCTGTCCCTGTCCCTGGGAACCGGCTGGGCGAAGTCCCTGTCCTTCACCACCGGGCAGTGCCCGGTGATGAAGTACAACCGGCAACTGATGATGGCGATCCTGCATGACAGGATCCAGATTGCCAAGGCTGTCAACGCCGCGGCCATTTCACTCCAGGACGCCCCGCGTGGGTACGCCGAATTCGACGCCGGCGCCGCCACGAAGTATGTCCTGGACCCGAACGGATACCTGGGCAACCTGTCTTAGGGAGGGGTCCCACCCGGCAGGCTAAAGCGGCCGCTGCACCACCCGCACTGTGCGGGCGGCGCAGCGGCCGCGTCGTTTGCTGCGACAAGACGACCCCCTGCCTAAGTACCCCGCCTTAGGCTGCCGCGGGGAACACTCCCGCCCCGGCCAGCCCGGAACGCGGATTCGTACCGACCAGGCCGCAGATCCAGCGGCCCAGTTCCGTTGCTTTCTGCAGGTCGATGCCTGTCTGGAAGCCGGCACGCCCGAGCATCCACGCGAGATCCTCCGTGGAGATGTTTCCGGCTGCGCCCGGGGCGAAGGGGCAGCCTCCGAGACCGCCGACGCTGCTGTCGAACACATCCACGCCCGATGCCATCGCCGCATAAGTATTGGCCAGCGCAGTATGGCGGGTCTCGTGGAGGTGGGCCCTTAACTGCAGGTCGGTTTCCTCGCGCAGCCTTGCGAAAGCCTCACCCACCTGCCACGGCACGGCGCAGCCAATCGTGTCGGCCAACGCCACCTCCGCCAAGTCCGCACGGCCAATTGCACTGCGGACAACCTCGAGGGTCTGTCCTATCGGGACATCACCTTGGTAGGGGCAGCCAAAGGCGACGGCGGCTGTAACGCTGAGTGGAATGGATGCCGAGGCAGCGATGTCAGACACTTCCTCCAGCGCCGTCAGCGCTGCAGCAACTGTGGTGTTCTGGTTGGCCGTCGCGAATGCATCGGTCACCGGGAGCACATAGTTCATTTCATCCACACCGGCGTCGACGGCCCGGAAGGCACCCCTGGTGTTGAGCACCAGACCGATGTAGCTCACGGCCTCGGTGCGCGGGACCGCCGCCATCACGGCGTCGGCATCGGCCATCTGGGGAACGGCTTTGGGGTTCACAAAGCTGACGGCTTCGATCCGCTGCGCACCCATCCGGATCAGCTCGCTGATGAGCGTGACCTTGTCTTCCGTGCTGACGGGGGTCTTCTCGTTCTGCAAGCCGTCGCGCGGGCTAACGTCCACGATTGAGACGGGCCTGGTTCCATGGGCAAACGCCATCAGATCGCTCCTTCGCTACGCGCGTTCTGCAGCTCTTCTTCGGTGAGGTTCAGGAGCCCCTGGTACACGTCGGCATTGTGGGATCCATGCACGAGAGGCCCGTTCCAGCCAATCCGGCCAGCGGAGCGCGTGAGCTTGGGGACGATTCCCGGCTGGACCACGGCGCCCAGCTCCTCGTCAGCCACTTCCACGAGCATGTCCCGGGCTTTAAGCTGCGGATCCTCGAAGATGTCCTCAACGGTGCTCACCATGCTGTTCGGAACAGCGTGTTGATCGAGCCGGTTGACCAACTCGCCGGCGGAGTATTGCACTGCCCAATCGGCGATGACGCTTTCAAGCTCCTCCTGGTTGCGGCCCCGCTGCGCATGATCGCGGTATCTCGGGTCTTCTGCGAGGCCGGGCATGCCCATCGCGGCGGCGAGGCGCACGAAGACCGAGTCCTGGTTGGCCGCTATGACAACCCACTTGCCATCGCTGGACTGGAAGATGTTCGACGGCGCTATCCCCTTGAGTCCAGAGCCGCTGGGTCCGGGAACAATACCGGTGGCGGCGTAGTCCGGTACAGCGCTCTCCAGCAGCGAGAAGCACGCCTCGACGAGCGACACATCGACCACCTGGCCAGTACCCCCGCGGGCATCCCGCCAGTACAGCGCCAGCAGGATCCCCTGCAGGGCATACAGCGAGCCGAGGCTGTCCCCCAGGGAGATTCCTGTCCGGGGAGGCGGCTGATCGGGGTAGCCGTTCAGGTGCCGCAATCCGCCCCGCGCTTCGGCGACGGAGGCATAACCCGGCTTTGACGCTTCCGGACCAGTCTGACCGTATCCGGAGACCCTGGCGATGATGAGGCCGGGATTGATCTTCCACAGCTCGTCAGGGCCGAGGCCAAGCTTTTCCATGGTGCCCGGGCGGAAGTTCTCGAGGATGACGTCGGCTTCCTTGCAGAGCTCAAGAAAGAGCTCCCGGCCGCGCGGGGCTTTCAGGTCCAGGGTGACGCACTTTTTGCCGCGGGACTGCACCGACCACCACAGGGGATGATCGTTGACCCGCGCACGGCCCCATTCGCGCATGGGGTCCGGCCGGTTAGGGGATTCGACCTTGATGACTTCGGCGCCAAAGTCTGCCATCTGCCGTCCTGCGAAAGGGCCCGCGATCAAGGAGCCCAGTTCGAGAACACGCACCCCGGACAGAGGACCGGCACCATCGGCCATATTTTCGGCCCTGCTTGCAGGAGTTGACGGTGTGTCTTGCGCGTTCCTGTGCCCGTGCCCGTCCGCAGCGTCCTTGCCGCGGTCCTTAGTGCCGGTTTCGAAAACCTTCATCACATTTCAACTCCTGATTCCTGATGCAGACCCAGCGGGCAGTACACACGGACAGACGCCGGCGGCTCCCCGTGGTGCAGGAAACCAGTATGCACTCAATGCATCATATTGTGAACATCAAATCACGATATGGGCTCCGCCTCCGGTGGAAGACTTCCGCCGATCAGCCGCGTGCCTTCCGCAGCGGCCGCGATGACGGGTTCTATCCAGGAAGCGCACACGTCATAGGGCATCCTCATGGTGGGCCCCATGACGGTAAGTGCACCGTAGAGCTCAGCCTGGGGGCCGAAAATGGGAACGGACAGGCCGCTTGCCCCGGAAACCCGCTCTCCGGTGGTGATGGCAAAACCGTCTGCGCGGGTCTTGGCGACGGCGGCGTCAAGGCTCACTGCGTCCGTGATGGTCTGATGGGTGATGGACCGGAGCCCTGAACCGTAGACCTTCTCCGCCAGGTCGGTGTTCCAGGCGAGCAATACACGCCCCGCCGAACCGGCGTGGAGCGGCATGATGTCGCCGACCTCAACCGCACGTCGAAGTACCCGCCGGGTCTCGGCCAGCGCGACGCAAACCCTGCTTCCCTGCGATTCCCTGAAAATACAGACCGTCTCGCCCAGCTCATCGCGCAATCGCCGTATCACTGGCGTCAGCAGTTCCAGGAAATCCAGCCCCTGCCGGGCAGGTGCCGCCCAGTGGGTCATGCGTATCCCGATCCGGAAGTGGTCCCCACGCCGGTCGAGCAACCCCTCGTGCACCAAATTGGTCACCAGGCGCTGCACAGTGGAGTGGGGCAGCCCGGTTTCTGTCCGCAGTTCGGCCAGGCTCATCTCGGGCCGCACCAGCGAGAAGGCATCCAGGATGGACGTGATCTTCTTCAGCACCAGCAACGGGGCGGCGGCGTTTTCGGTTGTGCTCATGGCTCGTTTCGAGTTCTTTCTTCGCTCAGATGATGACGGCCGCTCCGCGCGGCTCCCCTTGTAGTGTGACAGACGTTACTGTTAGCCTTGCGTCCACTATATGGCGATCAACTCACAATGTGGTTAGCGGGAGAACAGCAATGACGCACCCCTTACAGCCTGAACGTTCCAAGTTTGCGGTTGAACTCGACGGATGCACCAAGGAGTTCGCAACTCCCGGCGGTGGATCGTACTTCGCCGTCCGCGACATCGACCTCAAGGTCGAGCCCGGACGGTTTGTCTCCATCGTTGGGCCGACGGGGTCGGGCAAGTCCACCATTCTCAACATGGCGGCGGGACTCCTGAATCCTTCGTCCGGCACTGTCCACAGCTTTGGTGAGCCCGTCCACGGGGTGAACCGCCGCGCCTCCTACATGTTCCAGCAGGACGCCCTTCTGCCTTGGAAGTCGGTCATCGACAACGTCAGCCTCGGGCTCACCATGGCCGGGGTCTCCAAGGCCGAGGCCTACGACGAGTCACGCCGGTGGCTCGAGAAGGTGGGATTGAAGAACTTCGCTGACCGGTACCCCCACCAGCTCTCCGGCGGCATGCGCAAGCGCACCGCGGTTGCCCAGGCCTGGATCGTCAACCCGGACATCCTGCTGATGGACGAGCCTTTCTCCGCGCTCGACGTACAGACGCGGCAGATCATGGAGAACGAGCTCCTTGAGCTCTGGCAGGAATCGGACAAGGCCGTCGTGTTCATCACCCACGACCTGGACGAGGCAATTGCCCTGTCCGACGAAGTGGTCATCCTCGGGGCCGGACCGGGCAGCACCGTCGTCGGCAGCTACGAGATCGACATCCCCCGGCCCCGGGACCTCCTTGATATCCGGGACGATCCCAAGTTCGTCGAGCTCCACAGGGAAATCTGGGGGCGCCTCAAGGTCGAGGTCTCCAAGACCTATGAATCGGCACGGGAAGAGGAAGAGAGCGACGCAGCATGACGGTGGCACCAGTTTCCAAAAAGACACAACGCCTTCCTCTCCGGAAGGAGCGGGCTACGTCGGGGGTCCGGAGCCCCAAGCGCAAGAGGGGTGAAGCGTCGAACTTCTCCATCCGGATGGGACAACTGGCCCTCGCCGTCGTTGTCCTGGGCGCCTGGGAATTGCTGGGACGCGTTGGCGTCATCGACCCGTTCTTCTTCCCCCTCCCCTCCGACATCCTGATGACCGTATGGGTC
The DNA here is from genome assembly GCF_058266945.1 of Arthrobacter sp. E70. NCBI lineage: Bacteria > Bacillati > Actinomycetota > Actinomycetes > Micrococcales > Micrococcaceae > Arthrobacter > Arthrobacter sp. E70. The sequence continues at coordinate 133,131 of NZ_JBYQFR010000008.1, forward strand.
TGGATCTCCAGCGGCTTTGTCTTCCCGCACCTGTGGATCACCCTGCAGGAATCGATCCTCGCATTCCTGACGGGTGCGGCGGCCGGCTTGGTCCTGGGCTTCCTCCTTGCGAGGGTCCGATTCCTGGAGCGGCTCCTGGACCCGTTCCTGCAGATGTTCAATGCCCTTCCCCGGGTGGTGCTGGCCCCGATCTTCCTTCTATGGTTCGGCCTGGGGATCTGGTCAAAGGTCGCCTTCGGTTTCACCCTTGTGTTCTTCATCGTCTTCTTCAACACCCTCGAGGGCGTCAAGAGCGTGGACCGCGTCCTCGTGGACAACGCACGCATGCTGGGGGCGACGGAGAAGCAACTACTCCGCCACGTCTTCATCCCCAGCGCGCTGACCTGGATCTTCTCCAGCCTGCACATCAGCGTAGGCTTTGCCATCACCGGCGCAGTGGTGGGCGAATATCTCGGAGCCTCCGCCGGCGTGGGCTACGCGATCGCCCAGGCCCAGGGTGTCTTCGACACCAAGGGGGTCTTCGCCGGCATGTTCATCCTGATGTTCGTGGTCCTGATCATCGACCTCCTCGTCAACCGCCTCGAACGGCACCTCCTCAGGTGGCGCCCGGCCCGGTCCTCGTAACCCATCACCATCACCGCCTGAAAGGGACATCCCATGACACAGAACGAAATCCGGCACCGACGCCGCGGCCTCGTCCGCCCCCTGACCCTGCTTGCCTCCGTTGCCCTCGCCCTCTCCGCCTGCGGAGCCCCTGCGGCTGCACCTCCCGGCCAGAACGGGACCGGTGCCGCCGGCGGCGGGGAAGGCACCAAGGTGATCATCGGCGTCGGCGGCCAAACTCTCCTGACCTACCTTCCCACTACGCTGGCCCAGGAACTGGGCTACTACAAGGAGGCGGGCCTTAACGTCGAACTCCAGGACCTGCAGGGCGGCTCGAAAGCGCTCACCGCGATGGTGGGGGGCAGCACAAATGTCACCAGTGGATACTACGAGCACACCATCCAGATGCAGGCCAAGAACCAGCCCATCAAGGCGTTCGTTGACATGGGAGAGTCGTCCGGGCTTGCCCTCATCGTGGCGCCCAAGAACGAGGGCCAGATCAAGTCCATTGCGGACCTCAAGGGCAAGAACGTCGGCGTGACCTCACCGGGGTCCTCCACCGATATGTTCGTCAAGCTCCTGCTGGCCAAGAACGGCATGCAGCAGACAGATGCCGCGGTATCAGCCATCGGCGCCGGGTCCTCTGCCGTTGCCGCCGTGGAGCAGAACCAGGTGGATGCCGCGGTGATGCTCGAACCAGACATCTCCGTACTCGGAAAGCGGATAGGCCACGATCCGGTCCTTCTGGAAGACGTCCGGACCGTGGAGGGGCTGAAGGAAGTCTTCGACACCGGCTCATGGCCGTCCTCCTCCCTCTATGCCAAGACCGAATGGCTGGACCAGAACAAGGAAACCGCAGGCAAGCTCGCCAAGGCGATCAAGCGCACCCTCGAATTCATCGACGGCCACTCCGGCGAGGAGATTGCCGCGAAAATGCCGGAGAAGTTCGCCGGCGGAGACAAGGCCCTTTACGCCAAGGTCATTGAGGACCTGAAGAAGACGCTCAGCAAGGACGGAACCTTTACCGAGGACGGCGTCAAGGCGGTCCTGAAAACCCAGCAGGTGGCCAACCCGGAGGTCGGGGACAAGGAGATAAAGCTGGCTGACACCTATACAAACGAATTCGTGAAGTAGCCCCAACCTGCAGGCACGCCATCCACAACGGATGGCGTGCCTGCGCCATGACCGCATTCCTGCTTGAGGAGCTCCCAATGCCCGGGACACTGACCCACAAAATCCTGGCCAGCCATCTCGCGTCCGGCGAGCTGACCCCCGGTGCAGACATCACCATCGCCGTCGACCAGATCCTCATCGAGGACGCGACTGGGACCATGACCGCCATGCAGTTCGAAATGCTCGGCGGGGATTCCATCGCGGTGCCGCTGGCGGTCATGTATGTCGATCACAACGTCCTGCAGATCGATGACAAGAACATGCAGGACCACCACTACCTCCGGACGTTCTCCGCGCGCTACGGGTTGCGCTACTCCCCCGCCGGGCACGGCATCTCCCACTACATCCATCTGGAACACTTTTCCCGCCCGGGCCAGGTCCTGGTGGGCGCTGACTCCCACACCTCCACGGCGGGCGCCCTCGGCATGTTCGCCCTCGGCGCCGGCGGGCTGGAGGTGGCCGTGGCGATGGCGGGCTATGGGTTCGACTTTGTGTGCCCCGCAGTCGTAGGCGTGGAACTGACAGGCACGCTCGGACCCCATGCCGAAGGGAAGGACGTGGTGCTGGAGCTGCTGCGCCGCCACGGCGTGCGCGGCGGCCGCGGCAAGGTGTTCGAGTTTCACGGCGAGGGTGTGGCCAGCCTGTCAGTCGCGGCACGCGCGACCATCTGCAACATGATCATCGAAACAGGCGCTGCCACGGCCATCTTTCCTTCCGATGACCAGACCCGTGCCTGGCTCCGGGCCCAGCGCCGCGAGGATCAGTTTGTACCCCTGGCGGCAGACGCGGGCGCAAGGTACGACGACGACGAGCAGATTGATCTCTCACGTCTCGTTCCGCTCGTGGCACTGCCGCACTCACCAGGCAACGTCCGTCCAGTGTCCGAGTTGCCGCGCACCGAGGTGGTGCAGGTGTGCGTCGGCTCCTCCGTGAACAGTTCCTATGAGGACCTGGCCACTGTGGCGGCCATCCTCAAGGGATATACCGTCCATCCGTCTGTCCAGCTCACGGTAACCCCGGGATCACGGCAGATCCTGCAGACGATCATCGCTTCCGGTGTCTACGAGGACCTTCTGGCAGCCGGGGCGCGGATGCTCGAGCCGGTATGCGGCCCCTGCGTGGGCATCGGGCAGGCACCGACGGAGGGTGCGCCGTCGTTGCGCACGTTCAACCGCAACTTCCCGGGCCGCAGCGGTACAGCCGAGGACTGCGTGTACCTGTGTTCGCCGTCAACCGCTGCGGCCAGTGCGCTGGAAGGCGCCATCGTCGACGCCTCCACCGTGACCCGCGCCGAGCTCCGCCCCGCCACTCCTCCGCGTCCGGAAGTCCACGACCTGCACATCGCCGGGGTGCTGCCTCTTGAGACACGTCGCAACATCGAGATCGAGCGGGGCAGCAACCTCGTCCCACCGCCACAGCCCTCACCGCTGCCGGCTGGCCTGGACGCCCGGGTGCTGATCGCCGTCGGTGATGACATTTCCACCGGCGACATGGCTCCCGACGGCGCTATCGCCATGTCTGTATGGTCCAACATCGCCGTCTGCGCGCGCTTCATGTTCCGCCGCCTCGACCCTGGTTTTCATGATCGCGCCCTCGAATGGGGCGGCGGAATCATTGTCGGCGGGGAAAACTACGGGCAGGGTTCGTCGCGGGAGCACGCCGCCCTGATCCCGCTGTACCTGGGGGTACGGGTGGTCGCTGCCCGCAGCTACGCGCGGATCCACCGCCGCAACCTCATCGCGGCCGGGATCGTGCCGCTGATACTCCCCTCCGACGCGCAAAGCTCAACCGGGCAGCGGTGGGTCATCGAAGGGCTTGCCGACTCCCTCGCCCATGGTCGCCGCTCCATCACCGCCCGGGTGGACGGAGGCACTGAACTGGTGCTCGGGCTCGACTTCTCGCCCGCCGAACGTGCCGTCCTCACTGCGGGCGGCCTGCTGGCCCAGGTACGAACCGGCGGGCGCTCCATGTTGGGCAGTGATGGCGCCGCCCAGGATGATGCGGCAGGCGCTTCGCAAAGCCGATCCGCACGATGAGGCCGGCAGCCGCCAAACCCGTTCGAACACCTGCGCGTCGACCGGGACAGCGCGCCACGGCCATCGCGGCGCTGACGACGGTGGTGGCGGTGCTGCCCGTCTTCCTCGTCGGCGGCCTGGCTGTCCAGCTGGAGCAGGACCTGGGCATGACGGCGTCGTCGCTCGGAGTCGCGGTGGCCGCCTTCTGGGCAGTCTCCGCACTGCTGTCTGTCCCGGCGGGGTACGTGGCGGGCGGCCTCGGGCTCCGCCGTGGAGTTCCGCTCGCTGTCGGGCTGGGCTTCGTTGCGCTGGCCGGCATCGCCTTTGCCACTCCACACTGGGCGTGGCTAATCGTCTGGCTCAGTTTCGCCGGTGCCGCGAACGCCCTGATCCACCCACTGTCCAACGGCCTGATCGTGGATCAGGTGGCGGTACGCAACCGCGCCTTCTCGTTTGGCCTCAAGCAGGCCGCCATTCCGACGGCGACGCTCACCGCTGGCCTGTCCGTCCCGGTATTTGCGCTTACCGTGGGGTGGAGCTGGACCTTTGCGCTGGCAGCACTGCTGGCGGCTGCCCTGATCCCGGCGCTCTTCAGGTCCCTCCCACGCTCGGCCGCCCTCCACCGGCGCTCCGGTGACGCTTCAGGCGAGCCACTCCCCTGGAGGCTGAAAGCGTTCCTTCTTGCCACAGCCGTGGCCAGCGCGCTGGGTGCGGGGCAGGCCAATGCGGTGGGTGCTTTCACTGTCACCATGGCGGTGCAGGCGGGATTCGCTGCCGCCGGCGCGGGTCTACTGTTGGGGGTCGCCAGTGTGGCCGGGATTCTGGCCCGCCCGCTGGTGGGCATTGCCGCGGACCGGGGAATCGGCGGCTCGATGGCCACGGTGGCCCTGATGATGGGGGCCGGTAGCGTAGGGCTGCTCGGCATGGCGTCCGGTTTCCCGCTCGCCTATGCGGCCGGGGCCGTCGTCGCCTTCGGTCTGGGCTGGGGCTGGAACGGCCTGGCCCACTACGTGGTCTCGCGTACGGCGCATCCGTTCACCGTCCAGGCCACAGGGATCACTCAGAGCGGCACCTACATCGGCGGATCGTTGGGGCCGCTGCTGTTCGGGATCGTTTTCTCCCAGTTCAGTCCGGCGGTGGGATGGACGCTTGCGGCTGTAGTCGCGGCAGCGGGGGCGGCAGCCTCGCTGGTCGCGTTCCGTTTGGAGAAGCGTTTGCGCTCAGCCTAGTTGCCTAGGACAGGCGCGACAGCACTGCCGCGGCGAACTCCGCCGTGGTGGCGGTGCCCTTCAGGTCCGGCGTCGCCGTGCCGTCAGCGAGGGTGCCCTCAAAAGCCAGGGTCAGCGACCGGGCCGCCTCCGCCTCCCCGAGATGGTCGAGCATCATTGCCGCGGCCCACAGAGCACCGACCGGGTTGGCGATACCCTTGCCCGCAATATCCGGAGCAGAGCCGTGCACGGGTTCGAACATGGACGGGTGCCGGCGCTCCGGGTTGAGGTTGGCGCTGGGGGCAATCCCAATGGAGCCGGCAATACCAGCCACCAGGTCCGAGAGAATGTCCCCAAACAGGTTCGACGCAACGATGGTCCGGATACTCGTCGGCTTCATCACCAACCGTGCCGCCAGGGCATCAATGAGCACCTTTTCGATGGCGACGCCGGGGAACGCCTCGACCGTCGCCGCCACCACCTCATCCCAGAAGGGCATGGTGTGGATGATGCCGTTGGACTTTGTTGCCGAGACGAGCTGCCCGCCGCGTTCGGTGGCAAGGCTGGCGGCAAAGTGCGCCGCCCGCGCGATACCGCGCCTGGTGAAGACGCTCTCCTGAACCGCGAACTCGCCGTCGGTTCCGCTGCCGAACCTTCCCCCGATCTGGGAGTACTCGCCTTCAACGTTCTCCCGAACCACTACGATGTCCAGTTCCTCGATGCCGGGCATGGCACTGACGATGCCGGGCAGCAACCGCATGGGCCGGAGGTTGATGTACTGGTCAAACTCCCGGCGGATAGGGATGAGGAGCCCCCAGAGGGTGACGTCGTCGGGTACGTCGGGTGTCCCTACGGCGCCCAGGTAGATGCCATCACCGCTGCTCAGCTGCTCTATACCGTCGACGGGCATCATACGGCCCGCCTTGCGGTACAGCTGGCTGTTCCAGTCGCGGACCCGCCACTGGACGTCGAAGTCGTAAATTCCGGCTACGGCGTCGACGCACTGCATCGCGACGTCGGTGACGTCCACGCCAATGCCGTCACCGGGAATTGCGTCAATGACATAACTGCGGCCCATGCACATCCAATCGCTCGTGGTATTTGAAAAGCATATGCGGGTGGTCAGGCGAACCCCTCATCGTGCAAATACGACACAGGGCATCTTCGACACGCGCCTGCCCACACGGCTCTGGAGAGCCGTGGCTGTTGGGCCTTCAGGGCAGATGCGGGGTTCCCATCCACCATGTCCGGGGCACAGCGGATCCTGCCCCCCCGTCCGCGCTAAGCGCGTGACGGGCAGATAACCGGCCGTTCATATCGTGGAGCCACAGCCTCCCCTCCAGGCCTACGGCCATCAAACGTGGCGCTCCATCCCAAGATGCAAAGGAAAGAAATACCGTGAAAAAGATCAAGACTGACATAGACAAGGTCCTCGACCAGCTGGTGGCCGACCGTCGCGAGGAGGTCATCCGTTTGCAGACCAGACAGGCCAACCGCTTGCGGGAACTTGAAAGCAGGGGGCAAACCCGGCTCTCACAGCTTCAGGACACCTTGCCCAGCGAATTGGGCGAGGCCTTCAAAAACCAAGAGCGTTTGCACGAGGAGCAAACCGAGGAGACCCTCCAGCTGGTCACCTCGCTTAGCAAAGAACTGTCCGCCGCCTCATCTTCTACGGAGCTGGCCAGCCTTCATCCGGGCTTTGGCGCCGCACTGAATGCCCGCGCGGCAGCCGTTGGCTGGTTGACCCCCTACTACGGGACGCTGCACGGTTCCGACGGAAACGTGTACTGGCAGGGCTACAACCCCGGCAACATAGACGCTTCGGTATACGCCAACGGTGCAGGATCAGGTCTGTTCGGCACCGGCGCGCGGTCGTTCACCGTGCACATGGACTGGTGGTTCACCTACAGGGCACCGGAAAACCGCAACTACTCCCATTCGGTGTCGGTCCCTTTTAACGGCTTCTACATCGTCCGGGCAGACGACGGCTTCTGGGACTCGAAGGAAGCGCATGTCCGGATCGATCTCTCAGCCGTCGGCTACCAGTACAACTACAAGGCCACCGGCACCGCCAATGTCCTTGACGTCAGCGATGACAACATCAATGTCAACGATCGGTTCGATGGTTGGCGCAACATGTATTACTCCGACCTGCTTGGCGCCGACCAGGCCTACCTGCGGGTTACAGCTTCCCTCTACGTCTATGCCCGGGGTGGGGGCTCCACCGCGCAACTGAACTTCAGCGACGGTTCGGCCAATTACCTCGGCGTTCCCTGGGTGTACGTGAGTTAGGTGCCCGTTTGCCGGCAGGCGGACATGGGGGAACGGCGGAGGACGATTGGGGCCTCCGCCGTTCCCGCATGTCCAAAGGCCCGGTAATGCAGGACCACTCTTCTTCCCGAGGCAGCCCCGTTGGCTGCCTTTAAGTGACAGCACGGAAGTGCCCGTCCCGGGACGCCAGCAGACTGGAAGCACGCTTTGACCCGCGAAGACAGTGAGGATTTGGCGATGACCGACACCACCTGGACTTTGACTCTCTTGGGCTGCTGGCAGCTGCGGCGCCTAGGCCAACCAGTGCGCGTGACAAGCCGCCAACGCCGGCTCATCACTGCACTGGCGCTTCTTGGGCCGCGATCGCGGACGGCCATGGCGGGGCTGCTCTGGCCGGACAGCAACGACCAGCAAGCCGCAGCCAGCGTGCGGGTCACCCTGTGGCACGTTGCCCACGAGCTTCCCGGCCTGCTGCAGGGCACGGAAGACCCTCTGGCCTTGGACCCGTCAGTAGCCGTTGACGTCCATCTCCTGGAGCAGTCGCTGAAACACGCATCCGGAGAGACACCTGCAATTGAGGATCTAAGGACGGCGGAACTCCTGCCGGGCTGCTATGAGGACTGGGTCATCGGCGAACAGGAGCGGTTCCGTCACCTGCGTGTCATGGCCTTGGACGCTGCAGCAGAACGGGCGCTCGCCGACGGCGATGCGGAGACGGCCGAAAGGGCCGGGCTGGCCGCGGCCGGTATCGAACCCCTGCGGGAGCGTTCGGTGGTCCTGCTCGTTCGGGCGCAGCTCGCCGCCGGGAACATCAACGGGGCGCAACGGTCCTACCGCCGTTTCCGGAGTCTCTGCCAGGAGACTCTTGGCCTCGAACCCGGCTTTCAGCTGGCCCATTTGATGCGCGCAGAACTTCACTCGCGCGTAGCCGCGCTGGTTGCATCTTGAGGACGGGGTCAGGTTGCGCTGGTCACGCTTCAGGCCCTGGGGTCGTGGCCGGCGCGGAGGTATGTCAGGACGGCCAGCACCCGTCGGTGGTCCTCTGGCTCAGGGTGGAGCCCGAACTTGAGGAAGATGCTGCGGACATGCGCCTCGACAGTGCGCTCACTCATCAGAAGCGCCGCGGCTATCCCGGTATTGGTGCGGCCCTCCGCCATCAGCGCCAGTACGTCCTTCTCACGGCTGGACAGTTCCTGGCTGTAGCGCGCCGCTGCCTGCGGCCGGGAGACCATGCGGCTGACCAGGTCTGGATCGACGGCGGTTCCACCCCTTGCCACCCGCTGCAGTGCCTCCAGGAACTCGTCCATGTCCGACACGCGTTCCTTCAGCAGGTACCCGAGGCTGCCGGCACCGTTGCCCATGAGGGCCATGGCGTTATCCGTTTCGATGTACTGGGAAAGGAGCAGCACGCCAGTTTCGGGATGGTCCCGCCGGATCCGCTCCGCTGCCCGAATGCCCTCAACCGTATACGACGGGGGCATCCGAATATCCACCACAGCCACATCAGGCCGTTGGCCGGCTACCAGATCCAGTAACCCCTGCGCATCCGAGGCTTCCCCCACGACGTCCAGGCCTTCGGAAGCCAGCAGGACGGCCAATCCCCTCCGCAAGAGAGCGGAATCATCAGCGATTGCCACACGCAGAGTCACGGCATGGCCCCCTCGGAATCATTGACGAAGGGGAGGGTAACGGTAATAGTGGTTCCCCGGCCCGGCGGACTGGAAAGGCCAAGGACGCCGCCCAAAGCTTCCGCACGGTCTGTCAGGCCGAGCAGGCCCCCATCAGGGCCGAATCTTGCCCCGCCCCGGCCGTCGTCGGCAATCGTCATGACGAGTTCCTTCGTGTTGCTGGCCAGGGAAATATTCATGGACGTGGCTGCTGCATGCTTGACCGTATTGGTCACCGCCTCCGCGCAGATGAAATAGGCGGCCATCTCGACCGTCGGTGGCGGCCGCAGGGGAAGGTCGGCCTTGACTTGGATGGGTACCTCAGCGCGTTCAGCCAGGGAGGTCACGGAAGCAATAAGGCCGCGGTCGCGCAACGACGGCGGATACATGCCGTGCGCCAGCTCCCTCAGCTCGGCAAGGGCCTCGTTGAGGTCCTTGCGGGCCTGCTGGACGAGGACCTGCATCTCTTGTGGATCCTGCACCCGGACGGCCCTTGCCAAGACCATGGCGACGGCCACGAGCCGCTGCTGGGCGCCGTCGTGCAAGTCCCTTTCCAGCTGCCGCCGACGGTCGTCCCCGGCGGTGACAATGCGCTGCCGCGAGCGCCTGACTTCGATCAGCTTTTCACGCAGCTGCTGTTCCATATGCTGGTTTTCAAGGGTGAGGGTCGTAGCGCTGCTGAGGGCAGCGAGCAGTTCAGGCTGGTCCTTGAGCGTCTCATCAAAGACCAAGGCGCCGAAGGGTCTGCCACTGCGTTCAAGGACAATCGCAGCCCTGCCCGAGGTGCCGTTGGGCAGGCACTGCTGCCCGCCGTCGTCGTCAATGAACTGTCCCACCTCCTCTGACCAACGCCACAGTGTCAGGGTGGGGTCGTGCACCGAGCGGCGCAGGACGCGGATAAGCCGGTCGTTAACCGGCACCGCGCCGATTTCGACCATGACATCGCCCAGGGCGCCACGGGCGAAGCGGTACCGCCAAAGGCCTAACAAGACCGCAAAAGGCACCACCGCAGTGGCCGGGTACTGCCACAGCAACGCTTCGGGCGAGAGGGTCCCCGACAGCTGCACCACCGCCAGGGACACCCAGATAGTCGCAGCCGTCTTCAGTATGACGGCCAGCCACAGCGGCAGAAATGAGGAGCGATAGGCCGGCGTTCCGGAGCGCCAGCGCGCCACCAGCACAGCCACCACGGAAAGTCCCACACAGATCTGGAACACCCTGGCCGCATTTCCAATCCGGTTGGTGATCTCCGCACTGTTCCACAGCAGGAAAAGGTTCTGCGAGCTGGAGGCGTGCCCGGCAATCTGTTCCCGAGGGTCGAAGAACGCCCACCCGGCGATCGCGATGAAGAGCCAGGAGGCAAAGAAGAACGTCACGAACCGCTTCTCCCACCTGCTGCGCAGTCTGCCCCCCGGAAAGCACAAGGCCAGCTGCAGCAAAGGTGGCTGGTACATCAGCGTCAAAGTCACCCCAAGAGTGAAGGCCAGTGGACTGCTGGACAGGCGAAGACCGGCGGCCAGCCACATCCACCCCGACACCACTAGCAGCAGGCCTGGATTGCGGTTGGGCCTGCTGTACCAAGCGGCGATGCCTGCAGCCACGAAGGCCAGGCCCACCGCGAAGAACAGGAGTAACTCCGTCACTGAAAACGGCACCCGGTTTGGATTTTGACTCCACCGCAGGACCCCCTGCGCGTTCAGAAAAAGGGTCCGGGCAGGGTCGCCCAGGGCTGCCGGCGCCCAGTCGACATTGACCAGCACCAACGCCACAAGTCCAGCCGTTGCAGTCAGCACTCCCCAGAACTGTCGGAAAGTCATTCAGGATCCGTTCTCCAAGCCTGGATGCTCGGGGAGATCACGGGAGGCCGGGATGAACAGGACATCTTTCCCTAGGTGGTGATGACGGGGGCGGGTTCCTTGACTTGGCCTGGCACCGGGCTCGTACTCCCGGCGCTGCATGTCGGGTTTAATCTGCCCGGTGCCGAATCGGAGCGGCGGGTTGACGTTGCGGAAGTCAAAATAGTCCGGGGAGCGTTACAGCCGCGTTATCGCGGCTTACTGACAGAGCTGCTGCCTCAGCAGCAGCAATGGCGGCAATCGGTAGTTCCCGTCCAGGGCAGCCACCCTTGGATTAAACGCAAGGAAGTACGACGGCGGCTGGGCAGCTTGCCAGTTTTAACTGGGCGCCTCATCTTTTCGTGGCGGGGCCCTCAGGCGCGAAGGGTCGAAGGTTGCCCCTCCGATAGGCGCAGTTCACCAGCCAGCCATACCCGATTAATTACTGATGAGTAGCCTGGGAGCTCCTGTTGAGACCCCAACCTTAAGAGGCCTACCTTGAGCTCCAGAACAACCCGCCGTCTTCCCGTGACGGGCGTGGTGCGACGCCGTGCGGCTGTCACCGCGCTGGCCGTATCCATTCCCGTCGCCCTCCTCGCGCCAGTGGGCGCCTCCACCGCGGCACCCATGGTTCCGGCACCGGATCAGCAGACTGCCACGCCGTCACAGCCCGCCCACCTTGATCTTGGGGCGGCAGATCAGCCCGAGACCCGGACAGTGACCACCCTTGCCCCGGGCCTGACCCGGACCGTCATCACCCGCGGCACTCCCAACCAGGACTTCTTCTGGACCATCGAGGTGGCCGTCCCCTCCACCTCCCCGGACCCTGACGCCCCCGCCACGGCGCTGTCCACCCAAGCGCAGGCGCAGCTTGTTGCCGACAAGCTCATCGCCGCCGAAGTTCCTGCCCGTGTCGAGCACGTCCAGTCACCCCAGCTGGCCGACGCCGGCGGCGACCTCGGATACCGCGTCCGGGCCGGACAGTTCGCTGCGAAGGCGGATGGCGCAGCGACCGTCGATCAAATCAAGGCTGCCGGCTACAAATCCTCCACTATCTACACCGGCTGGGACGGCGACGCAGGCTCCAGCGAAGATGACCGCGGCCCCTGGAACCTGCAGGTACTGACCATCGACCCGAAGGAATTCCGCGGCGACCTTACCTCGTCGTTCGGCCCGAATCTCCAAGACCGCGAGACAACGAGCTCACTCGCCGCCGCTGCCGGTGCCCTGGCTGCCACGAATGGCGGCTACTTCGTGATGGACCCCGCCGCCGGCGCCCCGGGCGACCCTGCAGGGGCAGCAGCCCAGGACGGCAAGGTCCTCAGCGAACCCGTCGGGGACCGGCCCTCCCTGGTCATCGAGAAGAACGGCACCTCCATCCAGCGCCTGCACTGGCACGGCTCAGTCACCGGACCGGGCCAGGCCGAAGAACTTCCCCTGGACGGGATCAACCGGGTCCCCGGGCTCATCCGCAACTGCGGAGGCACCGACGACACCCCCACCAACCTGCCGCTGCATGACTTCACCTGCACGGACGCGGACGAGATCGTCGGCTTCACTCCGGAATTCGGCCCCACCACCCCGTCCGGGCCGGGACTTGAAGTCGTGCTTGATGGCAACGGCACCGTCACCGCGGTCAACCACAGCCGCGGCACCGCCGTCCCGCCCGGCAGCCAGACCCTTCAGGCCATCGGAGCGGACGCCGACAAGCTCGCCGCCCTGGCCACCCCCGGCTCCAAACTCAAAGTCGACACGGACCTGGTCGATGAGAGCGGCAAGAAGCTCAAGACCAGCCCCACGACCGACGTGATCAACGGCGGACCGACTCTCGTCCAAGACGGGCAGCTGAACGTCACCGCCAAGCGTGACGGCATGGTCCGCACCAATGACAGCAACAGCTTCTTCTACGGCTGGGTGCACAAGCGCAACCCCCGCACCATTGCCGGCATCGATGCCCAAGGCCGCACCCTGCTGGTCACGGCCGACGGCCGCCAGACCACGAGCCTCGGCCTGAGCATCAAGGAATCAGCCGACGTCGCCCGCTCGCTGGGCATGGTCAATGCCATCAACCTCGACGGCGGTGGATCCACCACCATGGTCGAGGACGGTCAAGTCGTTAACTCGCCCTCCGACGCCACCGGCGAGCGTCCAGTCGGGGACGCCCTTCTCCTTCTTCCCGGCCGCAAGGGATAAGCCGGCACGGCCCCAGCAGACAAGGTCATACCTGAAGGGCAGGGAAGGCGCGCTCAGCGAACGGGGCGCGCCTTTCCCGTGCCCCGGCGACCACATAGGATCCGCCAGATCATGCGATATCAAGCAAAAATCCGGCAATCTGCAGACAGCCGCTGCAGTGCCGTGGGGCCGAAGCCGTTCATGCTTAGGTCTGCCTAGGTCGCTGTGTCGTTTACCGCGGTCGCAGATTCGAGGCAAAGAAGTCCTGTCGGAGGCTACCGCGTCGAGGTGCGCTACCTCGGGTGAGCGAAGTGGGCCGCCCTGCCGGCGTCGCAGTCCGGCAGGGCGGCCGAAGGGATCAGCGGACGATCTTGAAGTTGAACGCGGGGGTCCCGAGCGCGCCCCAAAGGCGGAGCCAAACGGGCAGGAGCATTTCGGTGCCACGTGCAGTGCTGATGTCGCCAAGGTCGATGACATCCTGGTGGCCGAAGTCCTTCAGGAGCACGGTGACGATTTCCTTGGCGTCACTGTCATTCCCGGACACAAAAACGGTCCCGGGATCGGACAGCTGCCCCGGGCGGGCCATGAGATCGGCGTTCATGGTGTTCAGGGACTTCACGACCCGGGCCTTGGGGAAGGCGCGCTGGATCTGCTCACCGAGGGAATCAGTGTCCTTGACGAACAGAGTTGGAGGCATGCCGTTGCTGAAGTCCAGCGGATTGGCAATGTCGAGGATGATCTTCCCATCGAGATTTTCCGCGCCCGCCTGGGCCAGCACCTCCAGTGAGGCGCCGCCGTTGGTGGCATTGACGATAAGGTCGGCACCGGCTGCGGCATCGGCGAAACGGGCCAGGGTGACACCACTGTTCTCAGCGGCCCACCCGGCGAAGGACGGCGTGCCCATGGCGTCCGCCTCAGTGCGGGCCAGTGTTGCCTCCGGATCGCGCGTGCCCATTACCACGGTGTGGCCCAGCTCGACCAGGCGCGATGCGATGATCCGCCCGACCATGCCGGTCCCCAAGACTGCTGCCTTCATGATGTTCTCCTTGCTTCCTGTCCCGCCTGTACGGATCAAATGTGACGGATCGTTCTCAAGTTTGTGACGGATCGTTCCGTCTGTCAAACTTGTGACCGGGAACAACTCTCACGATCCATAAGGAGTGGTGTGGTGGCGCGCAGATCGGGCGAGGAGAACCGTCGCAACGTGCTCGAAGTGGCGACCCGGCTGTTCTACCAGCAGGGCATCCGGGCGGTGGGGATGGACACTGTGGTGAAGGAGTGTGGGGTTGGCAATGCCACGGTCTACCGTCAGTTTCCTACCAAGGACGCCTTAGCCACCGCCTACGTCCAGGGCCGCGCTGACGCCTGGTTTGACCGCATGCGGCAAGCCGCCGATGACCGGCCCAAACCGCAGGACAAGCTCCTAGCCATCTTTGAGGTATTGGCTACGGACTGCGCCGGCCCGACCTACCGCGGCTGCCCTATGCTGAACACCAGCACCGAGTTCCCCGGCGGCGCACACCCGGCCCACATGGCAGCTGTTAGCCACAAGCAGCAAGTCCGCGACTTGTTCTACTCCCTTGCAGCTGATGCCGGGGCGGACGACCCCGGGCAACTGGCCGAAGAACTCCTCATCGTCCTCAACGGGGCATACGCCACAGGGGCCGTCCTGGACGGTGCCACCTACGGGAAACGCGCCCTGAACCTGGCCCGGCGAATCATCAACGACGCCTGCGCGCCACCCGCTGCCAAGACCTAGTTCCGGCCGGTCTATAACACCCCCGCATTCATCACCGCGTACAAAACGCCGGCGCGCGCACACGCCCCAGCCTGACGTCAGATTGACTGGCAACGGACCACACTGGGCCCAGCTACCTTCTTCTCAGACGCGGAAATCACACCGAGAGCCACGTCGACCGGCGGGAGGCCCGCTCCCACTGCCATCCATAAAGCTGACGTATGAGTGGACGCTGTCCACACCCTCCTTGGCGCGACAAATGCGGGAATACGCCCCCCGGCGCTGTCTCCTCAATCCCCCCGAACGCCCTACAAGCAGCCATGTCGTACCCGCGTTCCAGCCCTGTGAATATGAGTAGGGCCATTCCGGGCCCACCCGAGAAGCCCGGCGAAGAAGAATCGCACCGACTCACCTCGGTCTATTAGCCATCCCAGCAGCATCCGGTGCCCTTGCAGGTGCCGTCGTCGTCCTCACCCGTCAAGCCGTCAATGACTGCATCCTCGGCCTGGCCCTGTACCTCCAACGCTAAATCCCCAGCCCGACATGTCCCCGGGCGTCTTCACGAATCGGGGCGCCCTTCTCCATCGCAGAGAAATGCCTCGGCTTCAGTAAGCCCCAACATGCCGTGTTGATGAGCTGAGGTGTACCGACTGGTCTGTCTGTTCGTGTAGGGTCGGCTTTTGATGGCACACACATACGACGTTCCGGCCGCCTTTGGTGGCGTTGGCGTTGCTACTCCTGCACGGCCGACTACAGGTGGTGCCCGGGAGCGCATCCTGGCTGCGGCATACGAGCTGTTCCTACAGCGCGGCATCCGCGATGTCGGCATCAATGAGTTGATCTCCAGAGCCGGGGTCGCCAAAGCAACGTTCTATACGCACTTCGCCTCCAAGGACGAACTGGTCCTTGCCTATCTGGAGCGCTGCCACCAGGACCTGACGGTTGATGCGATTATCGCCGAAACCGCACGGCGGACGGACAGCCCTACGGGCAGATTGTTGGCCATCTTCGATGTCCTGGACGGGTGGTTCCGCCAGGATGATTTCCAAGCCTGCGCCTTCGTCAGCACCCTGTTGGAGATGGGTCCCGCTCATCCACTGGGAGTTGCATCCATTGAATATTTAGCAGAAGTCCGCGCCTTCATACGGGCCCTGGCTGTGGAGGGCGGCCTTGAACGACCTGACGTTTTTGCCCGCTCCTGCCACATCCTGACAAAGGGTTCGATCATTTCGGCTGTCGAGGGAGACCGAGAGGCAGCCGTGTTCGCCAAGCGCATGGCCACTTTCCTCATCCGCGACCATGGAGGTGACGTCAGCATTGCCCCTTGAATTTTCATCGCCGAGCCCGCAGTCATCTGGTTTTGCGTTTGTGCGTTGCTCCAAGAAAGCTGCCGCACGCGTACCCTCAATCCTCGAGGGTCAGTGAACAGGGGCGAAGCACTGGCGAGGCAACATGAAGAGAGTTGCGCGGGCCGGTGGCAACTGCCAGTGATGACGGATACACAACTGTTCAGCATCCTCCTGGACCCTAGGGGGCCGGAACTGGTCACAGGCTTGTCAGATGAAGAGCTAGCCAGACTCCTGGATGCTCTTTACCGACACCTTGATACTTACGCACCCGAGCCAAGTGCTGTTTTCTGGTACGACATAGCCCGCAAGGAAAGCGTACGGAGAACCCGCCGGGATACCGGGACTCCCCAAGGCAACCAAGGCACATAAATGTCGCGGTCCAGCCACGATGGTCATGACTCCCCCACGTCGACGGCCCTTTGCGACCGTGCTCCCCGTGCCGCGGTCCGGCGCGTTGATGAAACGGTGCTTGTGCCCGCGCGTGCAGATGCGCACAAGGGGCTGTTCTTCACATAGCGTGGGGGCAGGGGTTGCAGCTGCGACCGGGACTGCAAGGCGGAGGACGAACATGGATTACATCAAGCTCGGCAACACCGGCATGGACATCTCGCCCCTGGCACTGGGATGTATGACATACGGGGATCCCGCGCGGGGTCCCCATCCGTGGACGCTGCCTGAAAGTGAGAGCCGGCCACTGATCCGCCAAGCCGTGGATGCCGGTATCAACTTCTTCGACACCGCGAACGTCTACTCCAACGGCTCCAGCGAGGAGATCGTGGGCAGCGCGCTGGCCGAGTTCACCCGCCGCGAGGAAATCGTGATCGCCACAAAGGTCCACGGCGTGATGCGGCCCGGCCCGAACGGAAGGGGACTTTCGCGCAAGGCCATCTTCGCGGAGCTTGATGCCAGCCTGACCCGGCTGGGGACGGACTATGTCGATCTGTACCAGATTCACCGCTGGGATCCGGCCACACCCATAGAGGAAACGCTTGAAGCCCTGCACGACGTCGTCAAGGCCGGCAAAGTCCGCTATATCGGTGCCTCATCGATGGCCGCATGGCAATTCAGCAAGGCCCTGTATCTGCAGCAGACCAATGGCTGGACCCGGTTCGTGACGATGCAGGACCACTACAACCTCGTATACCGGGAGGAGGAACGCGAAATGTTCCCCCTCTGCGCCGACCAAAAGATCGGGGTCCTGCCCTGGAGTCCGCTGGCCCGCGGCAAACTGACCCGGGACTGGGACGAGAAAACCAACCGTTCGGAGAAGGACGAGTTCGGCAAGACGCTCTACAGTGCCGAGAGCGGCGACCGGGCGGTCGCGGATGCCGTGCGCGCTATTGCCGAACGTCGAGGGGTGCCACGCGCCCAGGTGGCCTTGGCTTGGGTCCGCTCCAACAGTGTGGTCAGCGCGCCCATCGTCGGTGCGAGCAAGCCACAACATCTCCACGACGCCCTGAGCTCGCTCGAGCTAACGCTCACGCCGGAGGAAAAGACAGAACTTGAAAGTCCCTACGTCCCGCACGAAATCGCCGGATACTGATCCCCGGTAACCGAACCCGCTCCAGGCTCGGCATTCCACGAATGCCGAGCCTGCGTTGTGTGGGAGGAAACACCGTGGGCTTTGCCGAAGAGCTAAGAAGCAGCTGTGCCAAGGACTGTGACGTCGCCGTCGGGCACGGATTCGTTGACCGGCTCCTGGACGGCAGGCTCCGGGATTCCGTGCTGCGTCACTAGCCGGTACAGGATTACCAGTTCTGCGATTTGTTGCCCTGCTGGGGCAGGCAGCAGCCTCGGCGCCGTCTCTGTCGTCCAGGCCGGTGCGGTACTGCCGGTGGCCGACTGGTTGTAGGGCGACTGCGCGGCACGTGCCGGCCGCCCGGACTCCTTGCCGACGGCAAACACGCGCGCCGAATGGATTCGGCTGCACAACAATCCCGGAGAGCGAAGGCAATGTGCCCCCTCTCAACTAGCGACAAGACAACTGATCTCCCTGGCATTTGCCTTTAAGGTATGGTCTGCGTCTGCTTCATCCGGTTCGAGGGCACGGCCGGCTTACAGGGCATCCGCAGGCACAGCGATGCTGTGCGGAAAGTATAGGAACGCATGTAAGAAGGGCACCGCCACAGCGCATCCTCACGGGAGGTGGGGCGCCTCCACCTACTGTGGAGTCGATCAGCAGCAACTGCCCAAAGCTCGGCCCTGGCCCGAAAACAGGGCCTGCCCTTCAAACGCCAGAGGACCCCGCCGACCGATCCGGCGGGGTCCTCCGCGTTTGACCCGAAGTAAGGCGCGATAGGCGGAGAAGGGGCTGCACGAGGACTTGAGCCCCTCCGGGGTAAGCCACAAAGAGCGACAATAAAAATGCCATCGCGCTCAATTTTCTACCGGTTCTATTCACCGTTGCCATAATGGTTCTTAGATTGTATTCTTGATCACAGACGCTGAGACGAAGGAGTCTGTCTTGAAAACCACAATCATTGGTTCTGGCCAAGTTGGCCTGTGCTGGGCGGAGGCGCTCTCCGCGGACGCCGCCCACGTCCTTTCCCTTTCGGATCCGCAGCCGCCGGCTGCCGCCGTTAGCTGGTCCGAGAAATCCGGCACCCCCATCCGGTCGACCCTGGGGCCGTGGATTGCAGACCAGGACATCGTTCTGGTCTGTGTGCCGGGCTCGGTACTGCCGTTTGTGACCGATGCGCTGGTACAGCATGTGTCTCCCGGTGCCACAATCGTTGATATGACGACGGCCAGTGCCCAGGCCAAGAGGGAGTCAGCCGCGCAGGCTGATACCGCAAGCATCGCCTACATCGACATCGCGATTACCGGTGCTGTCGCGCTCAACGGAGTGCACACTCCGCTGCTGTATGCGGGCAAGCCCGACAGCGCCGTCCTGGACCTGCTGGCTTCGGTTGGCGCACCGGTCCGGGTCCTGCTCGACAGCGCTCCCGGTGATGCCGTGACCGTCAAGCTGCTGCGCTCGGTAATCATGAAGGGACTGGAAGCCCTGGCCACTGAGGCTTTGCCCGCCGCGCAGTCCTATGGCGTTCTCGACCAGCTGTTCGCCGTGCTTGGGGACGTTGACCAGGCTCCCTTTACCGATTTGCTGAGGAGCATGGTCGCCACCCACGCTGCCCACTCTGTCCGCCGCCACGTCGAAGTCCTCGAAGCAGCTGCCCAGCTGGAAGGCATCGGATACCCGGCCGGACTGACCGAACTGGTTGCGGAAAAGTTCGCAACCACCGCCGACAACGTCGCACGAACAGGCGGGCCCGAAAACCCGTCGTTCGAAGCATCCATGGACTGGCTGGCGACACCCACAGTCCGGGCCTCCAAATCCGCTGCCATCCAGGAGGTGTCGGCATGAGCGCCGCCGCAATCCGTCCCCGTATCGGGGACGCCACCGTCCGCAAGATCAAATTCCGGGTCCTACCCCTACTCGTCGTGCTCTACATCATCGCCTTCATCGACCGGGCCAACGTCGGGTTCGTCGCCAAGGAAATGAACGCCGACATCGGCATCACCACCGCCCAGTTCGGCCTGGCCGCAGGATTGTTCTCCATCGGCTACTTCCTCTTCGAAGTGCCCAGCAACATACTGATGCGTAAGGTCGGAGCCCGCCGCTGGATCGCGCGCATCCTCATCTCCTGGGGAGTCGTAGCCGTCGCTTCCGGCTTCGTGCAGGACTTCACCCAACTCGCGATCGCCCGGACGCTTCTTGGCATCGCAGAGGCCGGATTCTTCCCCTGCGTCATCCTCTACCTGTCCTACTGGTTCCCCGAACGTGAACGGGCACGCGTCGTCGCGCTTTTCATGGTCGCCCTGCCACTGGCCACCGTCATCGCAGCCCCGCTGTCAGGCGTCATTATGGACAACGTTGCCTGGCTGGGCCTCGACGGCTGGCGTTGGGTGTTCATCCTTGAAGGAGCACCCGCCCTGATCCTGGCCGCGGTAACGCTCTTCGTCCTCGTCGACTCCCCCGCAAAGGCCAAATGGCTCACGGCCGAAGAGAAAACCTGGCTTGAAACCACCCTGCAGGCCGAGCAGGCCGCCAAAGTCCAGCGCCACGGCCATGTCTCGTTCTGGCGCAGCCTGGCCGGCGGCCGCGTCCTCGCCCTGTCCCTGATCTACTACAGCAAGTCCGTCGCGATCTACGTCCTGGCGTTCTTCACCCCGCAGATCATCTCGGCCGCGGCCACCCAGCTCAGCAACACCGCCGTCGGATACATCAACGCCGTCCCCTACGGCATCGCCGCGATCGTCATGGTCTACTGGGCCCGCCGCTCCGACAAAAAGCGCGAACGGCGCTGGCACGTCGGCATCCCGCTGATCGCCGCCGGCGTCGGACTTGCCCTGATGCCGTTCGCCGTCAACAACCTCTGGCTGTCCATCGTGCTGCTGACCGTCATCACCGTCGCCGTCTACGCCACCTACGGCCCGTTCTGGTCCCTGCCCTCCCTCTTCCTCACCGGGCAATCAGCAGCCGTCGGCCTCGCAGCCATCAACTCCGTAGCCAACCTCGGCGGTTTCGTCGGCCCCTTCGCATTCGGCGCACTCAAAGACTCCACCGGCAACAACAACTGGGGCCTTGCCCTGGTCAGCGTCACCTGCCTCGTCGCCGCGGCCATGGTCGTCGGCCTGAAATTCGTCAAGCAGGCCGAAGCGACCGCCCGCATCGCCGAAGAAGAAGCCGACGACCAGGCAGAACTCGTCACCACAGGAGATCACAAGGAATGACCACCACCGCAATGACCGACCCCCGCATCAACCGACTTGCCGGGCTGGGTGCCGCCACCGTCTACGAGGCCAATGGACAACGGGACGCCCTTGACCCCGCCATCAAACCCCTCGACCCGCGCACGAAAATCGCTGGCCGGGTGGTGACCGTGGACCTCGAACCCGCCGATAACTGGTTCATCCACATCGCCCTCCTGGAGGCCGGCGAAGGGGACATCCTGGTGGTCGACGCGAAAGGCTACACCCAAGCCGGTCCCTGGGGTGATGTGCTAACCCTCGCAGCCCAGGAACGCGGGCTCGCCGGACTCGTCATCGACGGCGCAGTACGCGACAGCCAGGAAATCATCGCGTCAGGTTTCCCCGTCTTTACCCGCGGAGTTTGCATCCGCAAAACCACAAAGGTCCAAAAAGGCCGCGTCAACGTTCCCGTGGTCATCGGCGGCGTGCTCATCCAGCCGGGCGACATACTGGTCGGTGACGCCGACGGCCTCGTCAAGGTCAACACCGGCGACATCGACACGGCCCTCGACCTGGCCGAACGGCGCGAGCTCAAAGAAGAAGAGATGCGCGCGAAGATCCGGGAAGGCGCCACGACACTGGACCTGCTCGGACTGACCCTGCCCTGATAATAAGCTGGACCAGTAGCATCGTGGTCGGCTGAGATCATGACAGATCTCGGGAGGGAAATGGACACGCAGCGTCAAGACGTTTTAGAGGACCTGCGTGCCAAAATCACCACGGGCAAGCTGCCCCCAGGGAGCCATCTCACCGAACGGGGCCTCTGCGAGGAATACTCCCTCAGCCGCACACCCATCCGAACCGTTCTGCGCGAACTGGCCGACGAAGGCTTGGTCGTTGTCTCCCCCAACCGCGGCGTCTTCGTCGCGGAATGGACCAACGCCGACGCGGCAGAAGTGATGTCAATCCGGGCACTGCTTGAGTCCCACGCAGCAGGCCTAGCGGCACACAGCCGGTCAGACTCCCAGCTCCAGGAACTGAACCGGCTGTGTGACCGCATGGACGAAGTCGCCGCCAACCATAAAGACGGATACCGGACCGAAATCGCAGAACTCAACCACCAACTGCACCTGCTCTTCCTCGAAGCGGCAGCCTCACCCAGACTCTTCAACATCGCCAAAGACCTCGCCCTCGCTCCACTGATGTCAGGGTCCTTTCAGTACTACTCCACCGACGAACTCCATCGAAGTCTCCAGGACCACCGGCTCATCCTCGACGCCATCACTCAACGCGACGAACACAGGGCCCGGGCCCTCATGGAAAGCCACCTCCGCACCTCCTACGCAGCCCTCACACGCAGACGCTGACCAGTCGAGCAGATTCAATTCACCGCCTCCAGCCTCGGTCATCCTGACGACTTCGCCGTCTCCGCACCATCCAAAGCACCGGAGGCTCGTCAGCATGCACGCTTACTGGTCCCCTGCCAACGGACTTGCAGTGACACACAACCACGGCACTCCCTACCAGCACGTCGAATGGCGCCTGCTCATCAACGCACTGGTGGTGGCCGGGCTCTATCTTCAGTTACTGAAGTTAGCGTGTATGCGTGGATATCATCTTCATTGCTAACGACACTCGCGGTGGGGTCGAACCTTATATCGCACTCGCGCGCGAAGCAACGTCGCGCGGGCATCGGGTGGGCGCCGCAGCACCTCCGGATTACGAGGACCAGTTCGTAGCGGCCGGCGTGCGGTTCGCACCCCTGCGGGGCGCTGATAAGGAGGCCATCACGGCAGCGGGTGGTCGGGTGTCGATGCGCGACATGGGCCGGCTCGTAAGTGCGCTCGCGGAAGACTGGGCTCGTGACACGGCGGAGCTCGCGCGGGGTTCGCATGTGATCGTGTCCGGCATCGGCGGGATGGGCCTGGCGCTGCCGGTCGCGGCTTCGACCGGAGCGGCTGTGCTGCGCGCGCACCTGCAGCCACTGGAAGCACCGAGTACCGCCTATCCGGGTCCTCTCGCCCCCGGATTGGACCGATGGGGTCCGATCGGCCGCCGAGTGTCGCACAGTATCACTGCCGCCGGAACGCGGCTGCTCCTTCAAATGCCGGAGCGCGCTGCCCGCACCGCTCTCGGCGTCAAGGGCCCGCCTGTAGTCCTGCCGGAGATCGTGTACGGGTTCAGCAGTGCCGTCGTCCCCGTCCGATCCGATGCACAGACTCGACGACTCGCGACGGGGTATTGGACCCTGGGCAGCAACGGTTCCGCGCCCGATGCGTCATTGGCGGAGTTCCTCGACGCGCCGGGCCCGGTCGTGAGCATCGGATTCGGCAGTATGCAGACCGATGACCCGCGAGCCTTGCGCGGCATCGTCTGCGAGGCCGTCCGCCTCGCCGGCGTGCGAGCCGTGCTGCTCACGGGCTGGGGCGCTCTCGGCGGTGGTATGGACCAGGACGAGCGCGTGTTCTCCGCACCATCCGTCCCTCATGACTGGCTATTCCCCCGGATGTCGGCGAACGTGCACCACGGCGGCGCCGGCACGACCGGCGCAGCGATCGGGGCTGGTGTCCCCACGGTGATCGTCCCGTTCGGCGCTGACCAGCCGTTCTGGGCGCAGCGGGCCCACCAGCTCGGCGTCGCACCGAAACCCATACCACAGCGCAAGCTCACCGCGGCGAGTCTGGCCGGGGCACTGGAACAGGCCCTAAGCGACGCAGATATGACCGCACGGGCGCGGGAATTGGGGGCTCTGCTGGGCCGGGAAACCGGTGTGAAAAGCGCAATGGACGAGATCGAGTCCGCCCTGCAGCGGCGCCGGTGACGGGCCGCCTGAACGCTCGGCGCCTCCGCACGAACGCTGCGACCGACGAAGCACGTACGGACGGTGCGCGAGGCGGGACTCCCTCCTCACGACTCACGCGGCACTCGCCCGGCTCCCGACTGCCCAAAACTCCACAAAGTCAAGCTTTGTCAACAGAAGAAAGGCACAATGCCCCCTGACCTCTGGAAACACTGTGCCCGAGGTGGGACTCGAACCCACACACCTTTCGATACCGCATTTTGAGTGCGGCGCGTCTGCCAATTCCGCCACTCGGGCGCGGAATACATGGAGCAAAACGCTACGCCCACAGCTGACTGTGAGCAACGCGATCGCTTCACGTACGCGGAATTACTCTACATGCAGATAGGCTGAATTCCAGAATCGCGCCGCCGTCGCCGCAACCGAACCCCTGCAAGCCAAGTACAGCCGCGGTGGCACCTAAGATAGTGATGTCCCGCCGTACCTTTTCAAGGAGATCCCGTGACTGAACAGACGGAGTCAAAGTCCACGTCCCAGCCGGCGCGCCGCGTCATTGTGGCAGAGGATGAAACCCTCATCCGCCTCGACATCATCGAAATCCTGCGGGGCGAGGGTTATGAGGTTGTGGGCGAGGCGGACAACGGCGAGAAGGCCGTGCAGCTGGCCGAGGAACTGAAACCGGACCTGGTCCTGATGGACGTCAAGATGCCCGTCATGGACGGCATTTCCGCAGCCGAAAAGATCGTCAAGGCCCGCATCGCCCCCGTGGTGCTGCTGACCGCCTTCAGCCAGAAGGAACTCGTGGAGCGGGCCCGCGATGCCGGCGCCATGGCATACGTCGTCAAGCCGTTCACGCCCGCGGACCTGATCCCGGCCTTGGAGATCGCGCTGTCCCGCCACGAGGAAATCAAGGCGTTGGAAAGCGAAGTCTCCGACCTCCAGGAGCAGTTCGCCACCCGCAAGCTGGTGGAACGCGCCAAGAGCCTGCTGACCACCAAGATGGGCCTCACCGAGCCGGAAGCCTTCCGCTGGATCCAGAAGACCTCCATGGACCGCCGCCTCAGCATGCGCGAAGTGGCCGAGACCATCATTAACCAGGTCAACTAGCCTTCCGCCGGTTGGGCCCGGGAAGAATTACGACGACGGGCCCAACCGCGCACCGGTAGGTCGCCGCACAGACCAGCGCCACAGCGGAAAAGGACCCCTGCCAGCCGGCAGGGGTCCTTTTTTTCGTAGGTGAAGACTACTTCTTCTTCTTTTCCGGCCAGGGGCCGAGCTTCTCGCGGTTGCTGCCGATTTCCCCGCCGCGCGTGGAGTCGGCGAGGTCGCCCACCTTGTGCACCTTCAGCGAGTTGGTGGAGCCGGCCTTGCCGGGAGGGGAACCGGCGGCGATAACCACCAGGTCGCCGTCCTGCACCAGGCCCATTTCCTCAAGGCTGCGGTCAACCTGCGCGGTCATGGCGTCGGTGTGGTCCACCATCTGCACCAGCACGGGCTGGATGCCCCAGGTCAGCGCCAGCTGGTTCCAGACCTGCTCCACCGGGGTGAAAGCGAAGACCGGCTTGATGGGACGCAGGCGGGACAGTCGGCGTGCGGAGTCGCCTGACTGGGTGAACGCACAGATGTACTTGGCGTCCAGCTGGTCGGCGATTTCGACGGCGGCACGGGTGATGGCGCCGCCACGGGTCTTGGGCTTGGTCCCCAGCGGGGGGACGCGCTCCAGGCCGTGGACCTCGGTGGACTCGATGATCCGGGCCATGGTCTTGACCGTGTCGATGGGGTACTTGCCCACGCTGGTCTCACCTGACAGCATGACAGCGTCGGCACCATCGAGCACCGCGTTGGCGCAGTCCGAGGCCTCCGCTCGCGTCGGGCGCGGGTTGTCGATCATGGACTCGAGCACCTGGGTGGCCACGATGACGGGCTTCGCCCAGCGGCGGGCCAGTTCGATGGCGCGCTTCTGGACGATCGGCACTTCCTCCAGCGGCAGCTCAACGCCAAGGTCGCCACGGGCCACCATGATCGCGTCGAAAGCGTCGATGATCTCGGGCAGCTGCTCCACGGCCTGCGGCTTTTCGATCTTGGCGATGACCGGCGCGCGGCGGCCTTCCTCGTCCATGATCTCGTGCACGCGGGTGATGTCGGCGGCATCGCGGACGAAGGACAGTGCCACCAGGTCCACGCCGCGGCGAAGCGCCCAGCGCAGGTCGTCCTCATCCTTCTCGCTCAGGGCGGGGACGTTCACGGCAACGCCGGGAAGGTTGATGCCCTTGTTGTTGGACACCATGCCGCCGACCGTCACCTCGGCGACGACCTTGACGTCGTCGACCTCAATGGCGCGCAGC
The DNA here is from genome assembly GCF_058266945.1 of Arthrobacter sp. E70. Classification (NCBI taxonomy): domain Bacteria; kingdom Bacillati; phylum Actinomycetota; class Actinomycetes; order Micrococcales; family Micrococcaceae; genus Arthrobacter; species Arthrobacter sp. E70. The sequence goes on from NZ_JBYQFR010000008.1 coordinate 158,999, forward strand.
GCCACCTTGCCGTCGTCGATCAGCAGCGCATCGCCCACCTTGACGTCCTCCGTGAGGCTCTTCAGCGTGGTGGAGCAGATCTCCTGGGTGCCGGGAACGTCCTCGGTGGTGATGGTGAAGATGTCACCCACGGCCAGGGCGTGCGGCCCGTCAACGAAGCGGCCCAGGCGGATCTTGGGACCCTGCAGGTCCGCCATGATGGCGACGGCCTTCCCAAGGTCGGACGCGGCCTTGCGGACGTTTTCGTAGGTGTTGTCATGCACGGTGTAGTCGCCGTGGCTCATGTTCATCCGGGCGACGTCGACGCCGGCCTCGAGCACCGCGAGGGTGTTTTCGTAGCTGGCAATAGCCGGGCCGAACGTAGCCACAATTTTTGCGCGTCTCATATACCTACCCTATTGGTCACTTGCATTGGTTAAGTTGTCGAAGAGGTGAACCCTCGGTGCAGCCCTAGAGGACGGCGATGGCGCGGTCGGTCGGTGCCACCGGCGCGGGCAGGATGGTGCTCCCCATGAGGTACTTGTCGACGGCGGCAGCGGCGGCCCGTCCTTCGGCAATGGCCCACACGATCAGGGACTGGCCGCGGCCGGCGTCACCGGCAACGAAGACACCCTCGGTGTTGGTCATGTAGTAGCCGTCGCGGGCAACGTTGCCGCGGCCGTCGAACTCGGCGTGAACCTGCTCGGTGATGCCCGCAGGCTCGGCTCCGGTGAAGCCCAGTGACAGGAACACCAGGTCCGCGGGGATGATCCGCTCGGTACCGGCCTTCGGGAGGCGCTTGCCGTCGACGAACTCCGTCTCAGCCACCTTCACCCCGGTCAGCTTGCCGTTTTCGCCGACGAACTCCACGGTGGAGGCGAGGTAGGTGCGTTCGCCGCCTTCCTCGTGGGCGCTGGCCACCTCGAAGAGGTTGGGGAACGTCGGCCACGGCTGGTGGCTCGCACGCTCCACCGGCGGCTGCTTGCCGATGGCCAGGGTGGTGACGGACGCTGCGCCGTGTCGGTGGGCAGTGCCCAGGCAGTCGGCGCCGGTGTCGCCGCCGCCAAGGATCACCACGTGCTTGCCCTGGGCATGGATCTGGTTTTCGATGGTTTCCCCGGCCACCGCGCGGTTTGCGGGCACCAGGTAGTCCATGGCGAAGTGGACGCCGTCCAGGTCGCGGCCCGGGATGGGCAGGTCGCGCGGAACGGTGGCACCGGTGCACACCACAACGGCGTCGTAGCGCCGGCGCAGTTGCTCCCACGTGACGTCCGTGCCGACGGCAACGCCGGTACGGAAACGCGTCCCTTCCGCCTTCATCTGCTCGACGCGGCGGTCGACCTGCTCTTTTTCCATCTTGAAGTCGGGGATGCCGTACCGCAGGAGGCCGCCGATCTTGTCGTCCCGTTCGTAGACGGCAACAGTGTGGCCCACGCGGGTCAGCTGCTGGGCGACCGCAAGGCCGGCAGGCCCGGAACCAACCACGGCAACCGTCTTGCCCGTCAGGCGGGCCGGCGGCAGCGGGTTGACCCAGCCGTTGTCCCACGCTTCATCGATGATCGAGACTTCCACCTGCTTGATGGTGACCGCAGGCTGGTTGATCCCCAACACGCAGGACGCCTCGCATGGCGCGGGGCACAGCCGGCCGGTGAACTCGGGGAAGTTGTTGGTGGCGTGCAGGCGCTCGATGGCCTCGTCGCCCTTGTCCCGCCACATCAGGTCGTTCCACTCGGGAATGAGGTTGCCCAGCGGGCAGCCCTGGTGGCAGAACGGAACGCCGCAGTCCATGCAGCGGCCGGCCTGCGCCTTCAGGACACCCTTTTCCTGGGCCTCGTAGACTTCCTTCCAGTCCATGATGCGGACGGGAACGGGACGGCGCGGCTGGGTTTCACGCTGGCGTACTTTCAGAAATCCGCGTGGATCAGCCACCGGTTACCTCCAGGATTCGAGACCATACTTCTTCGCCGTCGGGGTCAAGGCCCTCTTCGATGGCGTCGAGACGGGTTTGCAGCACGGCCGCGTAGTCGCGCGGCAGCACCTTGGTGATGCGGGCAGCGGTGTCATCGAAGTTCTCGAGGAGGCGCGCAGCCAGCTGGGAGTCGGTTTCTTCAACGTGCTTGACCAGCAGGCCGTGCACGATGTCGCGGTCCTCGGCGTCCAGCTCACGCAGCTGCAGCTCGCCGGACTCCAGCGCCTGCTTGTTGACGCGGGTGGTCCGCAGGTCCAGGACGTAGGCGGTTCCGCCGGACATGCCGGCTCCGAAGTTGCGGCCGGTGCGTCCGATGATCAGCGTCTGGCCACCGGTCATGTACTCGCAGCCGTGATCGCCGATGCCTTCGACGACGGCCGTGGCACCGGAGTTGCGGACCAGGAAGCGTTCGCCCACCTGGCCGCGCAGGAACAGCTCGCCGCTGGTGGCACCGTAGCCGATCACGTTACCGGCGATCACGTTGGTCTCCGCCTTGAAGACGTTGGTGCGGTCAGGCCGGACGATGATGCGGCCGCCGGAGAGGCCCTTGCCCACGTAGTCGTTCGAGTCGCCGAACAGCCGCAGGGTGATGCCTGCGGGCAGGAAGGCGCCCAGGGACTGGCCGGCAGTGCCGTTCAGGGTCACGTCGATCGTGTCCGTGGCGAGCACGTCGGTGCCAAAGGTCTTGGTCACCACGTGGCCCAGCATGGTGCCCACCGAACGGTCGGTGTTGATCACGTCCACGGTGATCTTCACCGGGCTGCGGTCCGTCAGCGCTTCGGTGGCCATGGTGATCAGGCGCTGGTCGAAGTGCTTGTCCAGCTCGTGGTTCTGGCCGGTCATGTTCCGCAGCGGCGCGTCGTCGTCGAACTCCAGGCCGTGCAGGATCGGGTCCAGGTCCAGGCCGTCGGCCTTCCAGTGGTCCACGGCGTCGCGGGTGTCCAGCACCTCGGCATGGCCGATGGCCTCTTCGAGGCTGCGGAAACCGAGCTCGGCCAGGATCTCGCGGACTTCCTCAGCGAGGAACTCGAAGAAGTTGACCACGAACTCCGGCTTGCCGCTGAACCGGGCGCGCAGCTCGGGGTTCTGGGTGGCGACGCCCACGGGGCACGTGTCCAGGTGGCAGACGCGCATCATGATGCAGCCCTCGACCACGAGCGGCGCGGTGGCGAAACCGAACTCCTCGCCGCCGAGCAGTGCGGCGATGACCACATCGCGGCCGGTCTTGAGCTGGCCGTCCACCTGCACCACCACGCGGTCGCGCAGGCCGTTAAGCATCAGGGTCTGCTGGGTCTCGGCCAGGCCGAGCTCCCACGGGACACCAGCGTGCTTGAGCGAGTTCAGCGGCGAGGCGCCGGTGCCGCCGTCGTGTCCGGAGACAAGGACGACGTCGGCCTTCGCCTTGGTCACGCCGGACGCCACAGTGCCGATCCCGACTTCCGAGACAAGCTTCACGTGCACACGGGCCGAGGGGTTGGCGCGCTTGGCATCGTAGATGAGCTGCGCCAGGTCCTCGATCGAGTAGATGTCGTGGTGCGGGGGCGGGGAGATCAGCCCAACGCCGGGGGTCGAGTGCCGCGTGCGGGCAACCCACGGGTAGACCTTCTGGGCCATCAGCTGGCCGCCTTCGCCGGGCTTGGCACCCTGCGCCATCTTGATCTGGATGTCGTCGGCGTTGGTCAGGTAGAGGCTCGTCACACCAAACCGGCCGGACGCGATCTGCTTGACGGCGGAGCGGCGCTCCGGGTCCATCAGGCGGTCCACGTCCTCGCCGCCTTCACCGGTATTGGACTTGCCGCCCAGCCGGTTCATGGCGATGGCCAGCGTCTCGTGGGCCTCCTTGGAGATGGAGCCGTAGCTCATCGCGCCGGTGGAGAACCGCTTGACGATGCTGGAGACGGGCTCCACTTCCTCAAGGGGAACGGCGGGGCGTTCGTTCTTGAACTTCAGCAGGCCGCGGAGGGTCATCAGGTTGGTGGACTGGTCATCCACGCCCTTGGTGTAGGCCTTGAAGATGTCGTAGCGGCGTTCGCGGGTGGCGTGCTGGAGCCGGAAGACGGTCTCCGGGTTGAACAGGTGCGGTTCGCCGTCGCGGCGCCACTGGTATTCGCCGCCGCCGAGCAGCGGGCGGTGCGGCTGCTCGATGCCACCCTCGGGGTAGGCCATCTGGTGGCGTGCCGAAACCTCGGCCGCGATGACGTCAAGGCCCACGCCGCCCAGCTGGGAGTGGGTTCCGGCGAAGAATTCGTCCACCAGTTCCTGGCCCAGGCCCAGCGCCTCGAAGGTCTGCGCGCCGGTGTAGGAGGCCACCGTGGAGATGCCCATCTTGGACATGATCTTCAGGACGCCCTTGCCGAGGCCCTTGATCAGGTTGTAGACGCCGTCCTGCGGGGTGACGCCCGTGACGTCGCCGGCAGCGATGAGCTGCTCCACGGATTCCATGGCCAGGTACGGGTTCACGGCGGAGGCGCCATAGCCGATCAGGACGGCAACGTGGTGCGTCTCGCGGACGTCGCCGGCCTCGACCACCAGGGCGGTCTTGGTGCGGTTGGCACTGCGCAGCAGGTGGTGGTGCACGGCGCTGACCAGCAGCAGCGACGGGATGGGCGCCCACTGGGCGTTCGAGTCGCGGTCGGACAGGACGATGTACTGCACGCCGCGGTTGATGGCACCGGAAACCTGCTCGCAGATCTCGGTGAGCCGGGCGCGCAGGGCGTTCTCGCCGCCTTCGGGGCGGTACAGGCCGCGGACCTTCATGGCCACGCGGTTGCCGTCGGCGTCCTCGATGTTGGCGATCTTGGCGAGCTGGTCATTATTGATCACCGGGAACGGCAGCTGGACCTGCGGCTGGCGGACCTGCTTGGTATCCAGCAGGTTGCCGTTGGGTCCGATGGCGCAGGTCAGCGAGGTGACCAGCTCTTCGCGGATGGCGTCCAGCGGCGGGTTGGTGACCTGCGCGAAGGACTGCACGAAGTAGTCGAAGAGCAGGCGCGGGCGCTTGGACAGCACGGCCACAGGAGTGTCGGAGCCCATGGCGCCCAGCGGTTCGGCACCGGTGCGGGCCATCGGGCCCAGCAGGATCTTCAGTTCCTCGGTGGTGTAGCCGAAGGTCCGCTGGCGGATGTTGACGGACGCGGCGGTGTGCACCACGTGCTCACGCTCGGGGAGGTCGTTGAGGTCGATCAGGTTGTCCTTGACCCACTCGGCCCACGGGTTGGCCGCGGCCACTTCGGCCTTGACCTCTTCGTCGTCGATGATGCGGCCGGCGTCGGTGTCCACCAGGAACATCTTGCCCGGGGACACGCGGCCCTTCTTGACCACCTTGGAGGGTTCGACGTCAATGACGCCCACCTCGGAGGCGAAGACAATGAGGCCGTCCTCGGTGATCCAGAACCGGCCCGGGCGCAGGCCGTTGCGGTCCAGGGTGGCGCCAACCAGGTTGCCGTCGGTGAAGGACACAGCGGCAGGACCGTCCCAGGGTTCCATCAGCAGCGAGTGGTACTCGTAGAACGCACGGCGTGCAGGGTCCATCGTGGCGTGGTTTTCCCAGGCCTCGGGGATCATCATCATGATCGAGTGCGTGATCGGGCGGCCGGACAGCCAGAGGAGTTCCGCTACCTCGTCAAAGGAAGCCGAGTCCGAGGCGCCGGGGGTGCAGATGGGGTACAGCTCTTCCGGCGAGTCACCCAGCAGCGGGTTGGCCAGCTGGGACTGGCGGGCGCGCATCCAGTTCCGGTTGCCCTTGACGGTGTTGATTTCACCGTTGTGGGCGATGGTCCGGAACGGCTGCGCCAGCGGCCAGGACGGGAAGGTGTTGGTGGAGAAGCGCGAGTGGACGATCGCCAGCTTGGTCTTGAACCGCTTGTCGGAAAGGTCCGGGTAGAACGGCTCCAGCTGGGCGGTGGTGAGCATGCCCTTGTAGACGATGGTCCGGGAGGACAGCGACGGGAAGTAGACGCCGAACTTGTTCTGCGCGCGCTTGCGGATACGCCAGGCGCGGGAGTCCAGTTCGTTGCGGTCCAGTTCCTCGCCGTTGGCGGACGCCAGGAAAGGCTGGGAAAAGTACGGCATGCAGGCACGCGCCATGGCACCAACGAGGTCGGCGACGACGGGAACCTCGCGCCAGCCCAGGACCTTCAGGCCCTCGTCCGCCGCCAGGCCCTCGATGCCGGCCTTCGCAGCGTCGGCTTCGCGCTGCTCGGCGGGGAGGAACGCGGTACCCGCAACGTACTGGCCGGGAGCGGGCAGCTCGAATTCGGTGACAGCCCGGAAGAATTCGTCCGGGATCTGCATGAGGAGGCCGGCGCCGTCGCCCGTTCCCTCGTCGGCACCCACGGCGCCGCGGTGCTCAAGGTTGCGCAGCGCCGTCAATGCGGCGTCGACGATGTCGTACCCGGGTTCACCACGCAGGGTGGCGATGATCGCCAGGCCGCAGGCGTCCTTCTCCTGCTCCGGGTTGTACAGCCCGGCAGCCTCCGGCAAGGCCGCGAAGCGCTTGAACGGCGACAATGCAGTCTCAGGCTGATCCGGTTCAGACCAGCTGGGAGTGTGAAGAGTTTGGGTCATGGGAGACGTCCTTCCTCCTGATCGTGCGTATGGAAGGGACACCATTGGCCCCACTCGTCGGGCGCCGCTCACATTGGGCACAACAAAGTGTTACTTACTGGAAATTGTAGGTCAGCGCAGCCTGCTGAACTAACGGTTACGCAGGCTCCTGCCCTGGGCAACACCGGAGAGCAGCTCTATGCCTTCCGGACGGTGCCCCATGCCACGACATTGTGGTTTCGGGCCCTTCGAGCGGTGGCTCTGCTGCCCTGCGTGGCCGGCTCCCTACTTACCGGGGCCAGCCTCCGATGCGGCTCCTGTGGCTGTGCTGCCGGAAGTTCCGGAAGCCGTTGCACCCGTTCCAGGCTTGGAGCCGGCCGGTGCCGCCTCGGCATTTTCCGTGGGGTCGGAAGCATGCCGGGAACCGCTTTGGTTATCAGGGAGATTATCACGCGAATCACTATCTGAGACAACGGGGTCCGGAGAGCGGACGTCATCTTCCGTGCGGGCATCGGTGCCGGCTGCCACAGTCTTTTCCGGTCCGTGGCCGGCCAGGTACACCGTGTCCGGCTCCGGACGGCCCTTCAGCCCCAGCAGGATGAACGCGGCGAGGGCTGCGAGGAAGACGAAGATGCTGGTCCAGACGTTGAGGCGGGTGGTGATGCCGAACAGGTTGATCTGTTCGGCGTCGTCAATCCGCATTGCCTCGATCCAGACGCGGCCCAGGGTGTAGTACATCGCGTAGAGCCAGAAGAGCCTGCTGCGGCGGAAATGGAACCGCCTGTCGAGCGCGAGCAGGATCAGGACGCCGGCCAGGTTCCACAGGGATTCGTACAGGAACGTGGGGTGGAACAGGGTGTCCGCCGGCATCCCTGCCGGGAAGTTGGCGTTGTTGGGGTCGATCTGCAGGCCCCAGGGAAGGGTGGTGGGCGCGCCGAAGAGCTCCTGGTTGAACCAGTTCCCCCAGCGGCCCACGGCCTGTGCCAGGAGCAGCCCGGGTGCGGCGGCGTCGACGAACGCACTGAGCTTGACGCCGCTGCGTCGGCAGCCGATCCAGGCACCGACGGCACCGAGGACGACGGCGCCCCAGATGCCCAGGCCGCCGCGCTGGATCTGCGGGATCAGGGAGAGGTCGCCGGTACCGTCGAAGCCAGGCCCGAAGTAGGCGTCCGGTGAGGACACCACGTGGTACAGGCGGCCCCCGATGATGCCGAAGGGAATGGCCCAGATGACGATGTCCCAGACGCTTCCTTCAGGCGCACCTCGCTTGGCCCAGCGGACAGCGGTCAGCCAGAGGCCCAGGACAATGCCGGCCAGGATGCACAGCGCGTACGCGTGGATGCGCAGGCTGCCCCAGGGCAGGGGAATGTCGAAGCCGGACCAGCTTGGGCTGGGGATGCTCGCCGGCACCAGGACGGCTGCCTGAAGGAGGGTCTGCATGGGTTACGCCCCGTCCTTGGCCGGGGCCGATTCCCGGGCGAGGCCAGTGCTGAGGTCCTTGGTGAGTGCGGCGACGGCGTCCACTCCCCCGTCGCGCACGGCCGCCACCAGGGCGGTGCCCACGATGACGCCTTCCGCGTAGGCGGCGATCTCCCGGACCTGCTCGGCATTGGAGACGCCGAGCCCGACGCAGACGCGTTCGGCGCCGGCGGCGTGGGCAGCGGCTACCACGTCCTTGGCGGCGGAGCTGACGCTGGTGCGGGCACCGGTCACGCCCATGATGGAAACGGCGTACACGAAGCCGCGGCTGGCGTCCACGGTCCGCTGCATGCGCTCCGTGGTGGAGGACGGAGCAACCAGGAACACCCGGTCAAGGCCGTACTTGTCAGAGGCTTCCATCCATTCGGCGGCCTCGTCCGGAATGAGGTCCGGGGTGATGAGCCCGGCTCCCCCGGCTTCGGCGAGCCTGCGGGAGAACTCATCCACGCCCATGCGGACCACCGGGTTCCAGTAGGTCATCACCAGGACGGCGGCGTCGGTCTTGCTGGTGATGCCGGCAACGACATCGAAGACCTGCTTGACGTGGAAGCCCTTGGCCAGCGCCTCGGTGGTGGCGGCCTGGATCACCTGGCCGTCCATCACGGGGTCCGAGTAGGGGATGCCGATTTCGATAAGGTCCGCACCGTTTTCGGCCAGGGCGATGCCGGCCGCGATGGTCTCCTCAACGCTCGGGTACCCGGCCGGGAGGTAGCCGATCAGGGCGGCGCGGCCCTGGGAGCGGGCCTTGTCGATGGCCGCCGCTGACTTGCTGGCCATCGGCGCGTTGCCGGCCGTCTGTGCCCTGTTGTCCATTCCTGCGGTGCTCACAGCTGCTCCCCCTCTTTGCCGATTTCCGATTCCGCGGAATCCTTGTCCAACAGGTCGAACCATTCCGCGGCGGTGGCTACGTCCTTGTCGCCGCGGCCGGACAGGTTGACGATGACGATTTTTTCCGAAGCTGTTGCAGGGTCCTCCGCGGCGAGCCGCTGGCCCACCTTGATGGCCCCGGCAAGGGCGTGCGAGGACTCGATCGCGGGGATGATGCCCTCGGTGCGGCACAGCAGCCGGAAGGCGTCCATTGCCTCGCTGTCGGTGATCGGCTCGTAGCTGACCCGCCCGATGTCGGACAGGTAGGAGTGCTCAGGTCCAACGCCCGGGTAGTCCAGGCCTGCGGAGATGGAGTGCGACTCGATGGTCTGCCCGTCCTCGTCCTGCATCAGGTAGGAACGTGCACCGTGCAGCACGCCGGGCTTGCCGAGCGTGATGGTGGCCGCGTGGCGTCCGGTCTCCACACCGTCGCCGCCGGCCTCGAAGCCGTAGATCCTGACGGAGGGGTCGTCCAGGAAGCCGTGGAAGATGCCGATGGCGTTGGAGCCTCCGCCGATGCAGGCACACACCGCGTCGGGGAGTCGTCCTTCCTGCTCGAGGATCTGGGCGCGGGCTTCCTCGCCGATGACCTCATGGAAGTAGCGGACCATGGCCGGGAACGGGTGCGCGCCGGCGGCGGTGCCCAGCAGGTAGTGGGTGTTGGCGACGTTGGCCACCCAGTCCCGCAGGGCCTCGTTGATGGCGTCCTTGAGGGTCTGGGACCCGCTGGTGACAGGGATGACCTTGGCACCCAGCAGTTCCATGCGGGCGACGTTCAACGCCTGGCGGCGGCAGTCCTCCGCTCCCATGTAAACGACGCATTCAAGGCCCATCAGGGCGGCGGCGGTGGCACTGGCGACGCCGTGCTGGCCGGCGCCGGTCTCGGCAATGACCCGGGTCTTGCCCATGCGCTTGGCGAGCAGCGCCTGGCCCAGGACGTTGTTGATCTTGTGGGATCCCGTGTGGTTGAGGTCCTCGCGCTTGAGGAACACCCGGACGCCTCCGGCATGCTGGGAAAAGCGCTTGGCTTCGGTCAGCAGCGAGGGCCGGCCCGAGTAGTTCTTGTTCAGGTCATCGATCTGAGCGCGGAACTCGGGATCGTCCTTGGCCTTGTTGAAGGTTTCCTCAAGCTCATCCAGGGCGGCGATCAGGGATTCGGGCATCCAGCGCCCACCATAGTTGCCGAAATACGGCCCCGGGGCGTGGCGGAGGGAACCGCCCTGCAGGAAGGCTTCCGCGGTGTTGTTGTCAGCGTTTCCTGAAGGTGCGTCAGCCATCAGTCCATCCTGTTCAGAGTAAGTGGTCAAAGGTGTGCAGTCCGGCCGGTGCCGGACGGGTTTGCCGCGCCGCGGGGTTTCAGCCGCGTGCGGCGATGGCGGCGGCGCCGGCGGCGGTGAATTCGGCGATCCGCTCACGCGGCGTCGAGTGGCTTACCAGGGCTTCGCCCACCAGTATTGCGTTGGCGCCGCTGGCGGCGTAATGCGTGACGTCGGCGGCGTCCCTGACGCCGGATTCGGCAACCACGAGCGACCCGGCCGGAATCAGACCCGCCAGTGAGGCAAAGACTGAACGGTCGACGTCGAGCGTCTTCAGGTTCCGCACGTTGACGCCGACTATGCGCGCCTGGGCGGCCACCGCCCGCTCGATTTCCTCTTCGGTGTGCGTCTCGACGAGCACGTTCATGCCGAGCTCACGGCTCAGCGCGGAGAACTCCTTCAGCTGCGCGTCCGAGAGTGCAGCGACGATCAGCAGGATCAGGTCCGCGCCGTGGGCGCGGGCTTCCCAGATCTGGTACTCGTCAAGGGTGAAATCCTTCCGCAGCAGCGGAACGTCGACGGCGGCACGCACCGCGTCGAGGTCTGCCAGGGAGCCCTTGAAGCGGCGCTGTTCGGTCAGGACGCTGATGACGGAGGCACCGCCGTCGGCGTACTGCCTGGCGAGCGACGCCGGGTCGCCGATGCTGGCGAGATCGCCTTTGGACGGGCTGCGGCGCTTGATCTCCGCGATGACTTTCAGCTGTTCCCGCGTTGGGGAGGTCCCGCCGAGGGCGGCCCAGGCGTCGCGCGCAGGGGCGGCTGCCTGGGCAAGGTCCTTCAGCTCAGCCAGCGAAACAAGGCGTTTCCTGGCCTCCAGGTCCTCCCTGACACCGGCATTGATGTCGTCGAGAACAGTCGCCATCAGTGGCCGGAGTTCTTCAGCTTGCTGCCGTCGACGCCGTAGCCTGCCTTGCGCATGACGTATCCGAGGATCAGGCCCACGACCATGACAGCGGCACCGGCGATGAAGATGGGGGTGCTGGCAATCACGAAGGCGATGGCTGCGATGAGTGCGCCGATGAGCATGACGATGACGCAGGTCCAGGCTGCGGGGCTGTTGCCGTGGCCGAGTTCCTGGCTGTGGTCGATGGCGCCGGGGGCAACCGTGCGGGTGCCGGACTTGGAAACGGACGCAGGTGCTTTGCTCATGGAAAATCTCCTCAGGATGGATACTGCTTACATTCTGCCATTTTTTGGGCACCGTCCGCGTACCGCGGGCGTCTGCCCGGACCGCCGGACGGCGTGCGGACGGACCTAGGTCGGGTCGTCGCCGCGGGACAACCGGTCCCAGCTGTCGATTTCGTCCACCGGGCCGGCGGGTGCGGCTGCCCCTGCGGTTCCCGGGGCGTCATATTTGGTCCGCGTGCGCCAGAACCGGGACGCGGGCAGGATCAGCAGGGCGGCAAGGGCCAGCAGGCAGCCGGCGACGACGGCGAGCACCGGGAAGGCGGTCACGTCCACCTGCGCCTGGCTTCCCGAGATGCCCGTTGCGGCCGCGATGGATCCCTGCGCTGCCGTCAGCGGGTCGGCCAGGACAGTGGCCGCGGCGGTGGCCACGCCGCCGGCGGCGAGGACGATGATCGCGGTAATGATCCAGCGGGCGATCCTGCCTGCGATGGCCGCGGCGAGGCCGCCGGCGAGGGCCACCAGCGCGAGGGCTGTAACGGTGGTCGCGGCCTTGCTCCCCTGCACCTGAAGTGCGTTCTGCGAGGCGGCACCCTGGCCCACCTGGTCCGGGTCCAGCGCGACGGTCAGCCAAGTCTGTGTGGTGGTACCGAAGGCGGCCAGGGCCAGCAGTGCGATCAGCAGCACCAGGGTGGACTTCCGCGCCCAGATAGGTGTGCCGCTGCCCTTGCTGGACTTCCCCGCCTGCCCGGCTCCGGGTCCTGCCTCGGGCATCAGGAGTCCGTCCCGCCAGGCAGCGACTCGGCGGAGATATTATGCAGGGAACCGGCCGTGTGCACCGCCCGCAGGGGCGCCGCCGCCTTGTTGACCGTCTCCAGGGCCTCAGTGGGGTTGACCGAGTCAGCCACGATGCCGCCGCCGGCCTGGACGTACGCACGGCCCTCACGGATCAGGGCGGAGCGGATCGCGATGGCCATGTCCATGTCACCGGCGAAGTCCAGGTATCCCACCACTCCGCCGTAGATGCCGCGGCGGTGTGGTTCCAGTTCGTCCAGCAGGCGCAGGGCGCGCGGCTTGGGGGCGCCGGACAGCGTGCCGGCCGGGAACGTTGCCTTCAGGACGTCGTACGCCGTGGCGTCGGGAGCCAACTGCCCAACGACGGTGGACACCAGGTGCATGATGTGGCTGAAGCGCTCGACTTCCATGAACTGCGTGACGTCGACGGTGCCGGCCACGCAGACCTTGGAAAGGTCGTTCCGGGACAGGTCCACCAGCATCAGGTGCTCGGCGCGTTCCTTCTGGTCGGCCAGGAGCTCCTCGGCGAGGGCCTTGTCCGCCTCCACGGTCTTCCCGCGGGGGCGCGAGCCTGCGATGGGGTGGGTAATGACTTCCTCGCCCGTAACGGTCACCAGCGCTTCCGGGGAGGAGCCGACGATCGAGTATTCCCGGCCCTCAGCGTCCGCAAGGCTGAAGATGTACATGTAGGGGCTGGGATTGGTGTTCCGCAGGACGCGGTACACATCCAGGGCGGAGGCCTGGCATTCCATCTCGAAGCGGCGCGAAATCACCACCTGGAAGACCTCGCCGTCCACGATGGCTTCCTTGCCGCGGTCCAGCGCCGCCAGGTACTCCGCCTCATCCCAGCGTTCCTGGACGCTGGAGGCGAAGTCCAGCGCCGCCGGTGCCAGCACGGACACGGGCTGCACCACGGGGGCGCTGATCTTTGCCAGCAGTTCCTTGACCCGGGCCACGGCGTCGTGCCAGGCCTCGTCAACCCGCTCGGAACTGTTGTCGAAGTTGATGGCGTTGGCGATGAGCAGGACCGTGCCGTCCACGTTGTCATGCACGGCCATGTCGGTGACCAGGTTGAGGGCCATCTCAGGCAGCTGCAGGTCATCCTCCGGCGGGCTCACCAGCCGCTCCCAGTGCCGGACCGTTTCCCAGCCGAGGAAGCCCACCAGGCCCGAGGTGAAGGGCGGCAGCCCTTCGAAGCGCTCGGTGCGCAGGGCCTCGACGGTGTCGCGGATGGCGTCCACGGGGCTGCCGTCCACGGGAACGCCGGCCGGCGGCTCGCCGAGCCAGTGGGCCTGGCCGTCCTTGGTGGTCAGGGTTGCCCGTGATCGCGCCCCGATGAAGGAGTAGCGGGACCATGCCCCGCCCACGGCCGCCGATTCCATCAGGAACGTACCGGGCTGCCCCTGCGCCAGTTTCCGGTAGAGGCCGATGGGGGTTTCGGCGTCGGCGAGGACTTTGAGCCTGACCGGGATGACGCGGCTGTGGCCGGCAAGTTCCCGGAACTCCTCAAGTGTCGGGCTGATGGTTCCAAGGTCCTGCATGGCTTTGATTGTCCGCCTGTTCTTCGAAAGGGCCGGCCCTGCCGGCTCCTTGATTCTGCTTCCTGGAATGGCCGCGGTCCCGGTGGAACCGGCGGCCGGCAGCCTGTCCGGCCTAGTCCGCCTGGCCCGTGGTAACGTCCAGCGCCCTGCCGTCGAAGCAGGTGCGGGTGCCGGTGTGGCAGGCGGCACCCACCTGGTCAACGCGCACCAGCAGCGCGTCGCCGTCGCAGTCCATTGCTACGGACTTGACCCACTGGACGTGCCCGGAGGTGTCGCCCTTGCGCCAGTACTCCTGGCGGGAACGGGAGTAGAAGGTGACGCGGCCGGTGGTCATGGTGCGGTGCAGCGCCTCGTCATCCATCCAGCCAAGCATCAGGACTTCGTTGGTGTCGTACTGCTGCACGACGGCGGCAACGAGGCCGGCGGCGTCGCGCTTGAGGGCGGCGGCCACGTCTTCGGGGAGCCTGCCGGCGGCCGTGCCCGTGACGGAAACAGGGGACGACGACGGCACGGATTCCACGGACGGGGACGCGGCGGATCCAGCGGTTTGGGCGGGGGTTTGCTGCTCAGACATCGGGTCAAGTCTAGTGCCTTCACCGGCGCCCTTTCCCGATGTGAACAACGGCACGCCAGCCGCGGCTCCGGTGCTGCCCAAGTCCGCGGCTCTCGTGCTAGTTTTCCAAGTGATGCATTTCGTCGAACCGTCCCGAGAAGTCCTGGCCGAAACCTTGCTTGCGGCCGGTCCTGACGCGCCCACATTGTGCAAGGGCTGGCGCACCAGGGACCTCGCCGCGCACCTCTACCTGCGGGAACGGAAGGCAGCAGTCGGGCTTGGCCTGGTCATCAAACGCCTGGCCAAAGCATCGGACCAGGCCACCGCCAGGCTTGCCGCCAAGCTCACCAGCAACGAGGACTATGCCCGGCTGGTAAACACGTTCCGCGCCGGTCCGCCGGCCCTCTCGCCGATGAGCATCAAGGCGCTGGACGAAAGCGCCAACCTGATCGAGTACTTCGTGCACACCGAAGACGTACGGCGCGCCGTGGACCGGTGGGCCCCCAGGGCTCTTGACGAGGCCTACTCCGACGCCCTCTGGGACGAACTGGTCAAACGCGCCGCCATCCTCTACCGCGGCGTGGACCTGGGCATTGTCCTGGTCCGGCCGTCCGGTCCGCGCCACGTTGCCAAGCGCGCGCCGGTCTCGGTGGCCATTGTCGGCGAGCCGGGCGAACTGCTGATGCACGCCCACGGCCGTACCCGCCATGCGCTGGTCACGTTCGAAGGCCAGCCCGACGCCGTCGCACTCCTCCAGTCAGCCGAAGTAGGACTCTGAGCCCGACCTGCTCATCCACCACACGCGGGTGCTGCAGGCCAGTTGGGTCAGCGTACTTCGAAGCCTGCCGCGCGGATGGCGTCCTTGACCTGCGACATCATGTCGTCCGGTCCCCAGTGGAAGATCGACGCTGCCAGCACGGCGTCCGCGCCCGCAGCCACCGCAGGCGGGAAGTGTGCCGGCTCCCCCGCACCGCCGGAAGCGATAATGGGAACCTTGACGGCTGCCCGGACCAGCTTGATGAGTTCGAGGTCGAAGCCGTCCTTGGTGCCGTCGGCGTCGATGGAATTGAGCAGGATCTCCCCCACGCCACGGTCGGCCGCCTCCTTGGCCCACTCAATGGCGTCGATGCCAGTGCCGGTGCGCCCGCCGTGGGTGGTGACTTCAAAACCCGACGGCGTGGGCTGGGACCCGGGGCGGGTGCGGCGGGCATCCACGGACAGGACCAGGACCTGGGATCCGAAGTGCCGGGTGATTTCGTCGATGACGCCCGGCCTCGCCACGGCTGCCGTGTTGATGGAGGCCTTGTCCGCACCGTACCGCAGGAGCTTGTCCACCTCGGCCACGCCACGGACACCGCCGCCGACCGTGAGCGGAATGAAGACTTCCTCTGCGGTGCGGCGGACGACGTCGAACGTGGTTTCGCGGTTGCCTGAAGAGGCCGTCACATCCAGGAAGGTGAGTTCGTCGGCGCCGGCGTTGTCATAGCGGTGGGCCAGTTCAACGGGGTCGCCGGCATCGCGGAGGCCCTCGAAGTTGACGCCCTTGACGACGCGTCCGGCGTCGACGTCGAGGCAGGGAATGACCCGTACTGCTACTGCCATGGGAACTCCTGGAATTCTGCGGTGCTGTTGGGAAGCGTCTGTGCTGTTGGAAGCGTCAGATGCGGCAGGCGTGGATGCTGCTGACCAGGATGGCGCGGGCGCCGAGGTCGTACAGCTCGTCCATGATCCGGTTGGTTTCCTTCTTGGGCACCATGGACCGGACGGCGACCCAGTCGGAGTCGCGCAGCGGGGAGACGGTGGGCGACTCAAGGCCGGGGGTCAGGCCGGCTGCCTTCTCCACGAGTTCCTTGCGGATGTCGTAATCCATCAGGACGTACTGGCGGGCCACGAGGACGCCCTGCAGGCGGCGGATCAGGACCTCGATTTCCTTGGCTGTGCCGTTGGCGGCGCCGCCGTTTCCGGTGCGGCGGATCAGGACGGCCTCGGACTTGAGGATGGGGTCGCCGAAGATTTCCATCCCGGCGGCCTTGAGCGTGTTTCCGGTTTCCACGACGTCGGCGATGGCATCAGCGACGCCGAGGCGGACGGAGGATTCCACGGCGCCGTCCAGCCGGACCACCTTGGCGTTGATCCCGCGCTCAGCCAGGTAGGTGCGCAGCAGGCCGTCGTAGCTGGTGGCAAGGCGCTTGCCTTCGAGCTCGGCGGCGGAGCTGAAGTTCCCGACGGGACCGGCGAAGCGGAAAGTGGACGCCGCGAACCCCAGCGGAAGCAGCTCTTCGGCTTCCACCTCGGCGTCCAGCAGCAGGTCCCGGCCGGTGATGCCGACGTCGAGCGTTCCCTGGCCGACATAAACCGCGATGTCGCGGGGGCGGAGGAAGAAGAACTCGATGTCGTTGTCGGGGTCGACCATGACCAGCTCGCGGCTGTCGCGCCGCTGCCGGTATCCGGCTTCGGAGAGCATGGCAGAGGCGGCTTCGGACAGGGAGCCCTTGTTGGGGACGGCTACGCGCAGCATGGGGATTTCTTTCTTGGTGGAAGGTCTAGTTTCAGGCAGTGCAGGCCACAGCGAAGCCCGGCGGCAGTGCGCCGGACCGGTGGCTACAGATGCTTGTAGACGTCTTCCAGGGTCAGGCCCTTGGCGAGCATCAGAACCTGCAGGTGGTACAACAGCTGGGAGATTTCCTCGGCCGCCGCTTCATCGGATTCATATTCGGCAGCCATCCACACTTCGGCTGCTTCCTCAACGACTTTCTTGCCGATGCCGTGAACACCGGACTCCAATTCAGCGACGGTGCGGGAGCCTTCCGGGCGGGTGGCTGCCTTCTCGCTGAGCTCAGCGAACAGCGTCTCGAAATTCTTCACGCCCTCCAGCCTACTTGGTGCGGCCGCGGGGGCGCTTCCCGGGCCCTTGCATGACGGGCGCGATGTGAGCGAATACACACCGCGCCCGGCATGTCGGGTCAGGCGTACTGCTTGAGGACGACGGCGGTGGCCAGCGCCGCGGTGACGGCCTCGTGGCCCTTGTCTTCCTTGGAGCCTGGCAGGCCTGCGCGGTCCAGGCCCTGCTGCTCGTTGTCGCAAGTGAGGACGCCGAAGCCCACCGGAACACCGGTGCGGACGCTGACGTCGGTGAGCCCCGACGTCGCGGCTTCGCAGACGTAGTCAAAGTGCGGCGTGCCGCCGCGGATCACAACGCCGAGGGCCACCACGGCGTCGAAGTGCGGTGCCAGCCGTGCGGCGGCGACGGGAAGCTCGAAGCTGCCGGGCACGCGCACCACCGTGGGCTCGGCGATGCCTGCGTCCTTGGCAGCACGAAGTGCACCATCCAGGAGGCCGTCCATGATCTGCGTGTGCCAGCTTGCCGCGACGATCGCCAGCTTCAGCTGCGACGTTTCTGCGGGGTTAAGGGTGGTGAGGTCGATATCGGGGGCGCCGTGTCCGCTCATGTTTTCCTTGTGTTCCGTTCAGTCTTGTTCGTGGTCGTAAAGGGCGTCGGAGCCGGACACGGGCACGGGGGCCACCTGCGTGTCCAGCAGGAGCCGGTGCTCCATGCGCTCCTTCTTGGTGCGCAGGTACCGGATGTTCTGTTCGCGGGACGGAACCTCCGTTGGAACCATCTCCACAACCTTGACCCCGGCCTTGGCCAGCCTGTTCTGCTTGTCCGGGTTGTTGCTTAGGAGCCGAACCTCATGCAGCCCCATCTCGGCGAGGATCTGGGCAGCGGCCTTGTAGCACCTGGCATCCACCGGCAGGCCCAGCTGCTCGTTGGCCTCGACGGTGTCGAACCCGGCCTCCTGCAGCGCGTAGGCCTTGATCTTGTTGGCCAGGCCGATGCCGCGGCCTTCCTGTCCGCGCAGGTAGAGCAGCGTTCCACCGTTGTCCCGGATGAGTTCCAGGGCAAAGGCCAGCTGTTCCCCACAGTCGCAGCGGTAGGAACCAAAGACGTCGCCGGTCAGGCACTCCGAGTGCAGCCGGACCAGTGGCGCTTCGCCGTCCGCGGGCGGGTTGGGCGAACTGACGGCAAGGTGTTCCACGCCGGTCAGGACGTCGGTCCAGGCCTGCGCCACAAAATCACCGAAGGCCGTGGGCAGTTGCACAATGGGCCCTCCGCTGACGGGGTAGGGCGCCTCACCGGACCCCGCATGGTGTTTCCGGTGGCCGTTCTGGTGGCTGTCGTCGCTGGCTGCCGTTGCCGTCATCGTTCCTCCTTCTCTTCGCCCGGCGTCACCCGGGCATCTCCGTGGGCTCCCCCGGCCCCGGCTTCAAGATACGCCACCAGGTCCTCAATCGAGATCAGCGGGCATCCATGTTCCGCTGCGAACGAACGCAGGCCGTCCAGGCGCATCATTTCCCCGTCGTCGTAAACCACTTCTGCGATCACGCCGACCGGTTCCAGTCCCGCGAGGCGGCACAGGTCCACCGCGGCTTCGGTGTGGCCCTGGCGCTCCCGCACACCTCCGTCAACTGCACGCAGCGGGAAAATATGCCCCGGGCGGGTGATCGACGCCGGCACGGCCTGCGGATCGGCGAGGATCCTGGCGGTGAGCGCCCGGTCTGTGGCGGAAATTCCGGTGCTGACGCCGATCGCTGCGTCGCAGGACACCGTGTACGCGGTCCCCTTGGCGTCCTCGTTGACGGCAACCATCGGAGGCAGGGCCAGGGCATCGGCGCGTTCGCCCGGCAGCGGGACGCAAATGACGCCGGAGCTGTACCGGATGGTCCAGCCCATCAGCGCCGGCGTGGCGTGCTGTGCTGCAAAGATGATGTCGCCTTCGTTTTCCCGGTCCTCGTTGTCGACCACCAGAACGGGCCGGCCGGCTGCCAGGGCGCGGACGGCGTCTTCGATGGTGTCCAGCGCGGGGACGGTTTTAGCCGCCGGGGCCTCCGTGACTGCGGGTTCGAGGCGTACGACGGCGTTCACCGTGCACCTCCCGCGGTTGCGGCTTCACCGGTGGCGGCAGCGCGGGGGCCGGCGAATGCCAGCAGGCGTTCGGTGTACTTCGCCAGCACATCGACCTCCAGGTTGACCCGGCTGCCGGTGGTCTTGGTGCCAAGGCCGGTTTCGGCCAGGGTGGTGGGGATCAGGCCAACCTCGAACCAGGGGTCGGGTTCGTCAGCGGGACTGACCGCCGTCACCGTGAGGGAGACGCCGTCGATGGCGATTGAGCCCTTTTCGGCAATGTACCGTGCCAGGTTGGCGGGGACGCCGAAACGGAGCCGCTCCCAGTTTCCCTGGGGTTCGCGTTCCAGCAGGACGCCGACGCCGTCGACGTGGCCCTGCACCACGTGTCCGTCCAGGCGGCCACCGGCCGGAAGGCACCGCTCCAGGTTGACGGCGTCACCGGGGGCAAGCTCACCGATGGTGCTGCGGACCAGGGTCTCCCCCATGACGTCCACGCTGAATTCCTTGCCATCGATGTCGGTTGCGGTCAGGCATACTCCGTTGACGGCGATCGAGCCGCCCAGGGCCAGGCCCTCGGTGGTGCCCGGGGCGTGCAGCCGGACGGTGGCACTGCTGTCCCCGTCGCGCTCGACGGACAGTACGTGCCCTTGTTCGGCGATAATTCCGGTGAACATCAGTAGCCTCCCTGGGCTTGATCCGCAGATTCGCGGGACGGTTGTGGGTCTGAAGGTTGCGGGTCAGAGCTTTGTGGGTCAGCTGGTTTGGGGTCCAGTGCAACCCTTCGTTGCGGCCTCAAATGCAGCCGAAGGTCCCGGCCCAGCGTTCGTACGGCACCGCCGTCGGCGGCATCCCATTCCCACAGCTGGGCGTCGGGAAGGCTGGTGATGCCCAGCCCGTTCAGGGCCGGCGTGCCGGAACCGAGCAGGGTGGGGGCCAGGTAGACGATCAGTTCGTCGACCAGTCCGGCTGCCAGGAAGGAGCTGAGGATCCGGGAGCCGCCCTCCACCATGACGTGACGGGTGCCTGAGGCGTACAGCATGGACAAGGCCTCGCCCGGATCCCGGGTGGGAAGGTGGACGGCGAGCCCGTCATCGCCAAGTATTGCGGCGTCGGCCGGGACGTCGCGAAGCCCCATGACGGCCCGCACGGGCTGGCTGGCCGCAGGTTCGCCGGAAGGGGTCCGGGCGGTGAGGCGGGGATTATCCACCAGGACGGTCTGGGTGCCGACCAGGATGGCGTCGATCCTGCTGCGGATCGCATGGTTGTCCGCGAGCGACTCCGGGCTGGAAATCCACTGGCTCGTGCCATCCTCGGCGGCGATCCGCGCGTCCAGCGTCTGGGCGATGTGCAGTGTGACGAAGGGCCGCCTTGCCGCCACAGCCTCAAACCACTGGCGGTTCAGGTCCAGCGCTTCGTCCGCGCCGAGGCCGCTGCGGACGCGCACTCCGGCGGCGCGCAGGGTTGCGGCTCCCCCGGCGGCGGGGTCATGCGGATCGTCCACGGCATACACCACATCGGTGATTCCGGCGGCGATGATCGCTGCTGTGCAGGGGCCGGTGCGCCCCACGTGGTCGCAGGGCTCCAGGGTGACCATCATGGTGCAGCCGGTCAGGTCAAGGCCGACGGCGGCCGCCTGGGCAATTGCGTCGGCCTCGGCATGGGCGGTACCCGCACCGCGGTGGTAGCCGGTGACCAGCTGACGGCCGTCAGGATCGATGACGACGGCGCCGACCAGCGGGTTCGCGCCGCGCGGTCCGTTGAGGGCAGCTTTCAGGGCGGCTTCCATGGCCCGCGTTTCGGCCGGGCTGAAGGCAGTGACCACCCCAGCGGCGGGCTGCAGCCCCGTCGCGCCCGTCATGCGGCGGCCATCGCAGTGGGCCTGGGCCGGGGATGTGGGCCTGCCATCGCAGCAGCAGGACTTTCGGCGTTAAAGAGCCATCGCTGGGGGTTCATTCCTGTCGTTCCTTCCCTGTCGAACCGCGATGGCTCCGGGGATACGACAGCAGAACGCTGCGGGGCCCGAAGGCCCGCAGATACAGCTGTACGTGCTTCTCTCATCCAGACTTTAACTGTCGGTACCGGAATTCCACCGGTTCAACCGTCCGCCGGGATCCTCCATGGGAGAACCTCGGCTCGCGGGTCGCGGACTGTCACCGCCGGTTCGGACTTACACCGACCCCGGAGCACGTATGTGTGTTGTTATTGTGCCACAACCGGCAGGTGCCCCCGGTTATTCCACCGACGCCGCACGTAACGTCCGGCTTCCTTTTTCGCGCAGCAGGTCGATGGCCGCGGCGGGGTCGTCTGCCCCGTACACCGCGGAGCCTGCCACGAACACGTTGGCGCCCGCCTCGGCAGCGCGCGCGATGGTGTCCTCGGTGATGCCGCCGTCAACCTGGATTGCCACCCCAATGCCGGAGCCATCCACCGCCGCCCGTGCCCGGCGGATCTTGGGCAGCGTGACGTCCAGGAACGCCTGTCCGCCGAAACCCGGTTCCACCGTCATGATGAGCAGCATGTCCAGTTCCGCCAGCATGTCCAGGTAGGGCTCAACGGGCGTGGCCGGGCGCAGGGC
Source organism: Arthrobacter sp. E70 (assembly GCF_058266945.1). NCBI lineage: Bacteria > Bacillati > Actinomycetota > Actinomycetes > Micrococcales > Micrococcaceae > Arthrobacter > Arthrobacter sp. E70. Next base: position 180,649 of record NZ_JBYQFR010000008.1, read on the forward strand.
CATGCCCGCTTTCGATCCCCTGCTGCGCAGTTCCCGCGCCAGTTTGATGGGGGCGATGGATGCTTCAGCGTGGAAAGTCACGGACGCCAGGCCGGCGTCGGCGAAGCCGGGCGCCCAGCGGTCGGCATCGGCGATCATCAGGTGCGCGTCGAGGGGAACGGGGCTCACAGCCTGGATCCGCTGCACCACGGGCAGGCCGAGGGTCAGGTTCGGTACGAAGTGGTTGTCCATGACGTCAACGTGCACGGCATCGGCGTTGCTGATGCGCTGCAGTTCGGCCTCGAGGTTGACGAAGTCGGCAGAGAGGATGCTCGGGTTGATGCAGCATTGCGTCACGTGGGGTGCCTTTCGCTGAGGGTGTTTGGTTCAAATGGGCAAAGTCCGCGCGCCCCGCAGGGACGGGCCGGATCTCGTGTCCGCAGGCCGGACTTCGGTTCTTCCGGATCAGGCTTTCTTCCTGATGAGGGCCAGGAACATGGCATCGGTGTGGTGGATGTGCGGCCACAGCTGGGCCGTCAATTCGTGTCCGGCGCCAAGAGCTCCAGGCAGGCTGACAGCGTCCAGTGCTGCTCCGGAGTCCAGGAGTTCAAGGTCGTTGCGCTTCCGGAGGACGTCAGCCACCACTGCGGTGGTTTCGGCCGGATGCGGGGAGCAGGTCACGTACGCCACCACTCCGCCGGGCCGCACCGCGGCAAGGGCGGATGCGAGGAGCTCGCGCTGCAGCGGGCCAAGGTCGGCAAGGTCTTTCGGGGTGCGGCGCCACCTGGATTCGGGCCGGCGCCGCAGTGCGCCCAGGCCACTGCACGGGACGTCCACCAGGACGCGGTCGAACGCGGCGGGCTGCTCGGTGCCCACTTCGCGGCCGTCTCCGGTCCGTACCCGCCAAGTATCGTGTGGGACCGCGGAGAGGGCTTGGCCGACCAGCTTGGCACGGTGCGGGGCTGGTTCATTTGCCAGGAGTGTCGCTCCCCGTTCATGGGCCAAGGCGCCCAGGAGTGCTGCTTTCCCGCCCGGGCCGGCGCACAGGTCCAGCCAGGCTTCCTCTCCCGGCCCACCCGTTCCGGCCTGGCCCTTGACGTCCACGCCATGCCCGTCCGGGGCCGGGCGGAGGTCGACCGCTGCCAAGGCCCTCGCCACGAGCTGCGAGCCGACGTCCTGCACCCGCGTGGTTCCTGCGCGCACAGACGGCAGACGGCCCAGGTCCCCACCGCTGGAGAGCGCCGACCCTTCGACCAGCTCGCCGGGGGTGGCGCCCTCTTCCAGGGCCTCGTCAAGGCTTCCCAGGCCAGGAAGGGCCACAAGGTTGACCACGGGGGCCGCGTTGTCCGCTTCCAACAGGTCGGTGATCTCGGTGGCGGGGCGGCCGTGGGCCACGAGGGACTGCCGCATGGCGCGGACAATCCATTCCGGGTGCGCGTATCGCAGCGAGGCAATCTTCGTCTCGTCGGTTTCACCCGCCACCAGCAAGTCCAGCCATTCCTCAAGGCTCCGGGCGCTAATCTTCCGCAGCACTGCATTGATGAGGGCGGAGGGGCCCGCGCCAATCACTGCCCGGGCAAGTCCAACGGTCTGGTCCAGGGCCGCATGCGCAGGGACGCGCATGGCCAGCAACTGGTGTGTGCCAATGCGCAGGGCATCGAGGATGGCCGGGTCCAGCTGGGCCAGTGGCCGGTCAACGCATCTGGCGAGGATGGCGTCATAAGTGCCCTGGCTGCGGAGGGCACCGTAGCTCAGCTCGGTGGCAAAACCGGCGTCGCGCTTGTCCAGGCCGTGATGGCGGATCCGGGCCGGAAGGACCAGGTTCGCGTAGGCGTCCTCCGCGGCGACGGCGCGCAGGACCTCGAAGGCCACCAGCCGGGCAGGATCCGCGCGCCGGGTCCGTTGGGAGGGTGCGTTTTCCGTGAAGTTACGCCGCGGACCACGGTTGCGTTCGCGGCCCTGGGCATTGCGGCGGCTGGAATCCCCCGGGGCTCCCTTGCCGCGGCCGGTCCCCTGGCTGCCGGCGCGTCCGCCTTTGCCAGTACTGCCGCCGCCGCCGTTTCGCGGCCCTCCCGCGTTGCTGCCGGACCCGCTCATTCGAACACCACACTCTCTGCTGAAGCCATGCCGCGCGCCCAGTCGGCGGCGCCCATCATCTTTTTGCCGGCGGGCTGGACGCGGGTGAGCTCCACCGCGTGCGAGCCAGTGCCCACCAATACGCTCTTGCCCTGGACTGACACGGCACCGGGCACCAGCCCGGAGACGTCGGGGCGGAGCCGGACCGGTTCGAGCTTGACCCGCTGCCCGTCCAATATGGTCCAGGCGCCGGGCTCCGGGGTGACGCCGCGGGCCTGCCTGCTGATGGCCAGTGCCGGGTGGGTCCAGATAACCCGGCCGTCCTCGAGCGTGAGCTTTGGCGCGAGGGTGACTTCGCCCGATTGCGGCTGGGGCGCCGCTTTACCGGCTTCAATGGCAGACAACGTCTGGGCCAGGAGCACCGCACCGCTGTGCGAGAGCCGTTCCAGAAGTTCCCCCGCGGTGTCGTCCGGCCCTACTCCTTCGGTGAGCGTTCCGAAGACGGGGCCAGTGTCCAGGCCTTCCTCCAACTGGAACGTCACGGCGCCGGTGACGTCGTCCCCTGCCATCACGGACCGCTGCACCGGCGCCGCGCCACGCCAGGCAGGCAGCAGCGAGAAGTGCAGGTTGACCCAGCCGTGCCGGGGAATCCCGAGCGCGGCCGGAGGCACCAGGCCGCCGTAAGCCACGATGGCGGCTACATCCGGGTTCACGGCGGAAATCCTGGCAGTGGCATCCGCATCCACTTTCGCGGCATGGATCACTTCGATCCCCAGTTCCGCCGCCCGGGCGGCAACCGGCGAGCGTGTCAACACGCGTTTCCGGCCCACCGGGGCGTCCGGCCGGGTCAGCACGGCCACGACGTCGAACCCGGCCTTAACGAGGGCGTCCAGCGACGGGACGGCGACGGCCGGGGTACCGGCGAAAAGAACCCTCATTCAGCGGCGCCCTGGCCGGCTGTCCCAAAGCTGCCCCCACCGAAGCTTGCACCGCCGAAACTGCTGCCGACTGTCTTGGCGCGCTTCGCCGTCGTCCTCCCGGCGATGGAGTCGTAATTGGCATTGCGGATGGAGCGCAGGGCCGCCTTGCGGTCCTCCCCCTCAAGGCGGTCGGTGTAGAGGATGCCGTCAAGGTGGTCGTTCTCGTGCTGGAAGCAGCGCGCCAACATGCCCTCTGCTTCTATCGACACCGGATTGCCGTGGATGTCCACGCCGGTGAGCCGGGTGGCGCGGAAGCGGCGGACCGGGAAGCCGAGTCCGGGGATGGAGAGGCAGCCTTCCACATGGTCGTCCTGGTAGTCCTCGCTGTTTTCCAGGACGGGATTGATGACGTGCCCCTCCACGCCGCCGATGCGGTAGGTGAACACGCGCCGGCTGACGCCCACCTGGGGTGCGGCCAGGCCGGCGCCCTCCACGTCCTCCATGGTTTCAGTCATGTCTGCGACCAGCTTGGCCAGCTCCGGCCCGAATTCCGTCACGGGATCGGCGACCGTGCGAAGCACGGGATCCCCGATGATGCGGATATTCAGAATAGCCATGCGCTGTTTTTCCTCACGGTTGGCGGCAAAGGGAACCTATCCAGTTTAGGTGCAGCACTCCAGATGCGTCGGCCCGCACCCGGCGGTGCGGTTGAGCGGTGCGGGCTTAGGCGTGACGGACTTGGACGTGGGGTGTTGCGAACTCAGGCGGTGCGGACCTGGGCCAGCGGCGGCGGGGCAATAGGCAGCAGGGCGCTGCCGGCGCTGATGGTGTCCGCGTTCAGCTCCCAAACGCGGCGCAGGGCACAAAACTTCCACCAGTGGTGTTTGAGGACTTCCGGGTTGGCGCGGACCGGCCGCACCTCGGTCTCGCCAATGGCAACGGCCAGCAGAACAGGGTTTTCACCGTATTTCCAGGGCTCCCAGGTGCCCGCTTCCGCGTCCACCAGGCTTTCCTCGGCCTTCATGCCCGCCACCAGCTGCATGACCACTTTGTCGTCCAGCGGCTTGACCTGGCCGTCGCGGGTGGTGCCCTTGGTCTTGTAGTCGATCAGGCATACCCGGCCGTTGATCCGTGCCACCAGGTCCAGCGTTCCGGCGTATCCCACCGCGTTGTTCCACACGGTGATTTCAGGGGCGATGGGTTCCACCCTGAACAGCTCCCACCATTCGTCGAAGCGGGCAGCGAAGGCTTCTTCACCGTTGGCAGCCAGGGCCTGGCGCGCTTCCTGCATGGCATGCGGCCGGCCCAAAGCACGCAAAGCCACCTGCTCGCAGTAGTTGTGGACCCGGTCGCCGCGCTGCGCAGCCTCATCACGATAGGTTTCTGCGGCCTTGGCGGCACGGCTGACCGCCTGCTTGATTTTGGCCGGGCTGCCCAGGCAGTCCGCCAACAGAGGATCGTTGGCCAGGCTGCTGGCCCCCATGTAGCCGAACCAGCCGTCCAGCCCGTGGGGCTGCTGGCTGATCACCGTAGTAATGGAGGGGACCGAGAATTGCTCCGAGGTGGACCGGGCGTACATCCGGCCGTATTCGGTGGCATGGGCGAGAAGCGGATCAGTCATACAAAAACTCTTTCACAAGGGACTGACAAAGTCTCCGGCGCGGCGGCCGGGCACAAAAAAGGTCCGTTCCCGCTGTGAGGAGCGGAAACGGACCTTCTGTACTGTGGGCGATACTGGGTTCGAACCAGTGACCTCTTCGGTGTGAACGAAGCGCGCTACCACTGCGCCAATCGCCCGGGTGCATTTGAATGCTAGCCCACCACCGGGACAATTCAAAAATCGGTGTTCCCAGGGGGCGGCCGCCCTGGCTGGACAGTGACCCGTGAACCATCCCGGCAGCTCCCCCAACTGATCCAACCGGCCCGCAACCGGCCCTTCCGGCTGAACCCGTCCCGCAGCGGAGGCAGCCGCGGCGGCCTCCCGCCGTCGCAAATTACACGCATGTAAGTACCTCTCCGCCGCGCCATTACTGGGAAGTAGGGGCGTGACGGCCCCGGCTGCCGGTGCCGATTTGGAGATTCCCGGAACCTCCTATATTGTTTTTACTCGTTGGAACGCGAGGAAATGCCGGGAACGGCAAGGAATCAAGCCTCCAAAATGCGGACGTAGCTCAGCTGGTAGAGCACCACCTTGCCAAGGTGGATGTCGCGAGTTCGAATCTCGTCGTCCGCTCGCAGGACACTGTCACAGCAACCATTCCACGGAATGAACGCTTACACGGTGGGTTGGCCGAGAGGCGAGGCAGCGGCCTGCAAAGCCGTATACACGGGTTCGAATCCCGTACCCACCTCGGTGAAAACCATGGTTTCCGGATCATTTTTCGGATGCAATGGGCGATTGGCGCAGCGGTAGCGCGCTTCCCTGACACGGAAGAGGTCACTGGTTCGATCCCAGTATCGCCCACTGGCAAGGAAACTTGCCCAGCAGGAACGCCGGATCAGTCCGGAGAGCCTGCACGCGGACGTAGCTCAGCTGGTAGAGCACCACCTTGCCAAGGTGGATGTCGCGAGTTCGAATCTCGTCGTCCGCTCCAGTATTCACACCCATATGCCGGACTTCCGGTTCCGGGCGATTGGCGCAGCGGTAGCGCGCTTCCCTGACACGGAAGAGGTCACTGGTTCGATCCCAGTATCGCCCACTTGGAGAGCAGCTCTGCGGAGCTGCTTTTTTGTTTCCCGGCATCCGCTGCAGGCGAACGGGATTTCCTTGGCACACCTTCTGAGCCCCGATAGGATCGAAGGCGCGAGGAGCGACCTGGCTCCGCGACTGAAGGGAGGTGCCCGTGGGTTTGATTGGCGATCTAAAGGGCAAGGCTCAGGGCCTCATCCGCGGCAACGAGCAGGCCATCAAGAACGGCATCAGCAAGGCCGGCGATTTGGTTGACAAGAAAACCGGAGGCAAGTACTCCGGCCACGTCAACAAGATCCAGGATGGCGCTTCCAAGCTCATTGACAAGAACGGAAACCCCGGCCAGGCACCTGCCGCCGAGCAGGTTCCCCCGGCTGCACCTGCCACTCCGGCTCCGCCGGTCGACAGGGCTCCGTAACGGATTTGGCCAGGGCTTTGCCCTAGCACGTCACCGGGGTGCGGGCCCCGCCGTGAGGCGGCGCCCGCACCCTTGGCGTTTAATGCGGTTCCCCTGATACGGTCCCCGGGCGGGAAGCAGCCCCGGCGGGAAGGCGATTCCTTCTTCTCCCGGGCTCGCCGGTAACCTGCCACGTATGGCGAAGTCCCCTGCATCCCCCACTTCCGCGCCCGTACGGACAAAACCCGACTCCCGCCCCGTTGTGGCAGGCATCGTCACGGCGCTGGTGGGCTTCACGTCCTCCTTCGCCGTGGTGCTCGCCGGGCTCAGGGCAGTGGGCGCGAATCCTGCGCAGGCCGCGTCCGGACTGCTGGCACTCACACTCGCAGTGGGCCTCGGGGTCCTGCTTTTAGCCTGGCGTTCCAAGGTGCCGGTGACGTTAGCGTGGTCCACGCCCGGGGCTGCGCTGCTCGCCACTTCAGGAGCGGCCGACGGCGGATGGCCGGCCGCCGTCGGCGCCTTCCTTACCGCCGGGGTGCTGACGGCGCTGACCGGGCTGGTCCCCGCACTGGGACGGCTGATGGCACGGATCCCCGCGTCACTGGCGCAGGCGATGCTGGCCGGTGTACTGCTGCAGCTGTGCCTGGCACCCTTCAAGGCCCTGGGCAGCGAGCCCCTGCTGGTGGCCCCCGTCATCATCTGCTGGCTGCTCATGACGAAGTTTGCTCCACGCTGGGCCGTCCCTGCTGCGTTGCTGGTGGCCCTGGGCGTCATCGGCATCCCGTTGGCCTCCGCGGGAACAGTTCCGGACGCGGAAGGGCTGGTGCCTGCCTTGGTGTGGACCACCCCCTCGTTCAGCATGCAGTCACTGGCGGGTATAGCGCTGCCGCTGTTCGTGGTGACCATGGCATCCCAGAACGTTCCCGGGGTGGCGGTGCTGCGCTCCTTTGGCTTCGACACCCCGTGGCGCCCATCGATGCTGGTCACGGGGGCCGGGACCATGCTTGCCGCGCCGCTCGGGGGCCATGCCATCAATCTTGCGGCGCTCAGCGCCGCCCTCGCCGCGGGCGAAGAGGCCGGCGAGGATCGGAGCAGGCGCTGGATTGCCGGTCTTACGTCCGGGCTGGGCTACCTGGTGCTGGCTGCTTTCTCCGCAGCCCTGGTGTCAGTGGTTAACGCCGCCCCGGCGGGGATGCTGGAGGCGGTGGCCGGCCTGGCCCTGTTGGGCACGCTCGCTTCCGCCGCCTCGGCTGCTCTGGCGGACCCGGAAGACAGAATCGGCCCCGCCGTGACGTTCCTGATGGCAGCGTCCGGCCTGACCCTGGCAGGCATCGGCTCCGCGTTCTGGGCCCTCCTTGCGGGGCTCGCGGTGCGGGCACTGCTGGTCCCGCGCCACCGGCACCGGACTATGGACCAACCCTGAATCAGCGAAACCGGGGAACCACAGGACCTGGAAAGCAGACTAGGACGGCTCGTGGTTCTGGCCCTCCCGGGCCAGGGCGGTCAGGCGGGACACGGCACGGAAGTACTTCTTCATGTAGCCGCCGGTCATCATTTCCTCGGTGAACAGCTTGTCGAAGGGCACGCCGCTGGCCAGGATGGGAACGTCCTTGTCGTACAGCCGGTCTGCCAGGACCACGAACCGGAGCGCCACTGCCTGCTCCGTGATGGTTTCCACGTTGCGCCATACGACGCCGTCAATGCCGTCGATCAGTTGCCGGTAGCGGCTCGGGTGGACGCCGGCGAGGTGGTGGATGAGCGTGGAGAACTCGTCCTGGGCCACGGTCTTGCCATCGAACTCCGCCTTCATGTGCGCGGACAGTTCACTGTTCCGCAGCGGCGCCGGCGCTGCCGGCAGGCCGCGGTGGCGGAAGTCCTCGCCGTCGATCCGGATGACGTCGAACTGGTCGGCCAGGACCTGGATTTCGCGCTGGAAGTCGACGGCGGCGAACCGGCCATCGCCCAGCGAACCAGGCAGGGTGTTGGACGTGGCGGCGAGCTTGACGCCGGCGTCGGCCAGTTCGCGCATCAGCCGCGACATCAGGACGGTGTCGCCCGGGTCGTCGAGTTCGAACTCGTCGATGCATACCAGCTTGTAGCTGCTCAGGGCATCAACGGTCTTGCGGAACGAGAGTGCGCCCACCAGGTTGGTGTACTCCACGAACGTTCCGAAGGCCTTCGGCCCTGGCGTGGCGTGCCAGAGCGAGGCGAGCAGGTGCGTTTTGCCGACGCCGAACCCGCCGTCGAGGTAGATGCCGGCCCGGGACGCGTCCTTCTTGCCGAACATTTTCTTGAAGAGCCCGCCCCCGTTACCCGACCCCACGCCGTCGGCAAATCCCTTGAGGGCATGCACGGCGGCGGCCTGGCTGGGCTGCTTGGGGTCCGGGCGGTAGCTCGCGAAAGAGACCTCGCCGAACCGCGGCGACGGGTAGAAGCCCTTCAGGAGTTCATCCACCGAAACTGCCGGAGTGCGGGCGGCAAGCTGTTCGATCTGTACCAAGGTGGTCCGTTCTGCTGGTGGTTGGTCCCCAGAAAGGATACCGGCTATGCGGACCGTCCCCGGGCGGGACCCCGTCCTGCCGCCCCGCAGCGTGACGAAGGCAACATTTCGCCCTATTAACGGAATACGGACAACCTTCCGGGCGCTGGCTAGTGTGGGAACAGGTTCCATTGCATGTTCCGCGGTTTCCCGTGCTCTTACTGAAAGGCCAAGTCATGCCCTACCCGGTTGAACAGAATGACAAGTTCGCAGCGTACGCCCACCCCGAGCGGCTCGTCTCCACCGAGTGGCTCGCGGCTGCCCTTCAAAGCGGCGCTGTGGCGAACGGCGAGCTCATCGTGGTCGAATCCGACGAGGACGTGCTCCTGTACGAAACCGGCCATATCCCGGGCGCCGTGAAGATCGACTGGCACACGGACCTGAACGACGAAGTCACCCGCGACTACGTTGACGGTTCCGCCTTTGCCGCGCTTGCGGCGTCGAAGGGTATTTCCCGCGACAGCACCGTGGTCATCTACGGGGACAAGTCCAACTGGTGGGCCGCCTACGCCCTCTGGGTCTTCACGCTCTTCGGCCACGAGGACGTCCGGCTGCTGGACGGCGGCCGCGACAAGTGGGTTGCCGAAGGCCGCGAACTGACCAAGGACCGTCCCGCCCCGGCTGCCGGAAACTACCCCGTGGTGGAGCGCGACGACGCTCCCATCCGCGCCTTCAAGGACGACGTCCTGGCACACCTCGGCAAGCCGCTGATTGATGTCCGCTCCCCGGAGGAATACACCGGCCAGCGCACCCACATGCCGGCCTACCCGGAAGAGGGCGCCCTGCGCGGGGGCCACATCCCCACCGCAGCCTCGGTTCCGTGGGCCCGTGCTGCCGCCGAGGACGGGACGTTCCGCAGCCGGGAAGAGCTCGAAGCCATCTACCTGGGCGAGGCGGGCCTGTCCGAAGGCGATGACGTCGTGGCCTACTGCCGCATCGGCGAGCGTTCCAGCCACACCTGGTTCGCGCTCAAGTACCTGCTGGGCTTCGAGTCGGTCCGCAACTACGACGGATCGTGGACCGAGTGGGGCAACGCCGTGCGCGTGCCGATCGTCAAGGGCGCTGAGCGCGGTTCCGTTCCTGTCGCCGTGGGTGCCTGACAACGCTCCCCCGGTAGACTGGAACTGATGACTACTCAAGCTTTGCCTTCCGCCCTGGCGGCGATCGTGGACGATTTCCAGGCCCTGTCCGAACCCGAGAGGCTGCAGCTGCTGCTGGAGTTCTCGGAAGGACTCCCGGAGCTCCCGGACCGGCTTAAGGACCACCCCGAGCTCCTTGAGCAGGTGGTGGAGTGCCAGTCGCCGCTGTTCCTCACCATTGAGACTGAGAACGGCGGCGGGCCTGTCCGCCTGTTCTTCAAGGCTCCGGCCGAAGCCCCCACCACCCGTGGTTTCGCCGGCGTGCTGCACGAGGGCCTGGACGGCCTGTCCGCCAACGAGATCCTTTCCGTGCCTGACGACATGCCGGAGCTGCTGGGCCTCACGCGCGCCATCACGCCGCTGCGCATGCGGGGCATGACCGCGATGCTGGGCAGGATCAAGCGCAAGGTGGCCGCGGCCTCCCCCGCACAGGGCTGACCGCGCCGCGTGGCACGCAAGAACAGTTTCCAGGGAACCCCGGCAACAGCGGTGCTGACCGCCGCCGGGGTTCCCTTTGTGCTGCACCCCTATGCCCATGACCCCGCGGCCGCCAGCTACGGCGAGGAAGCCGCGGACGTCCTGGGCATCGATTCGTCCCGCGTCTTCAAGACCCTGATGGTGGACGTGGAGGGGCGGCTTGCCGTGGGCATCGTTCCGGTCAGCGGAACCCTGGACCTGAAGGCCATGGCGGCAGTCCTGGGCGCGAAGAAAGCCGCGATGGCCGATCCCGCTGCCGCCCAGCGCCGCACGGGCTACGTCCTGGGCGGCATCTCCCCACTGGGCCAGCGCCTCCCCTCCCCCACTGTCCTGGATTCCAGTGCCCTGGCCCTGGACACGCTGCTGGTTTCCGGCGGCAGGCGCGGCCTGGACATTGAGCTGGCACCGGCAGACCTGGTGCGCCTGACCAACGCCGTCACGGCACCTGTCGGTTCCCCGCCGGGACGGACTTCGTCCGAAGCGTGATGCCGCTAGGCGATGACGTACCGCTGCATCATGTCGTTGTCCTCGTGCTCAAGGATGTGGCAGTGCCAGACGTACTCGCCCTTGAAGGATGAGCCGATGGCCAGCGGGGCCCCGCCGGCCGCTGCCGCCCCGAAGGGAACCCGGATCCTGGTCACTTCGCCCGGCATGGCCACGACGGTGTCCTTCCAGCCCTGTTCGTTGGGCGGGGCGCCCTTCTCCCGGCCAAGGAGGAACGGCCCCGCCGGGACGGTCTTTCCTTGGCCTGGCACCAGCAGCCCTGTTGCGGCATCCACGAAACCGGTGGCGTCCAGGTAGGCGTCCACATGGAACTTCTGCCTGCCGACCACCTGGAACTGCGTAAAGTGCAGGTGGATCGGGTGCGCGTCCCCCGTGGTGTTGATGAGCTCCCATTGTTCCAGTGTGTCGCTCCGCACGGTGGTGATGTCCGGGCTGTCGAAGGTCCTGTTGTTCAGCAGCGCCATGACGGGAACGTCGTCCGCATTGGCCACCTCCACCAGGGCCATGGGCCTGGTGGCAACTGTATGCATGTCTGCGAGCGGGGTGATGGGGCGGGCCCGCAGCCGGTCGGGCAGAGGTACGTCGTAGCCGGAGCGGGACTGCACCGTGAACTGCATGATCCGTGGAAGCGGGATGGCGCCACGCTGGACGGACTCCGGCCCGTCCGGGAAGGGAACCCGTGCGCTGTTGGTGAGGACCACCGTGGTTCCGGCCTTGTAACCGGCGAAATCCACTATCAGGTCTGCCCGCTCGCCGGGGCCTATGACCAGCCGGTTGAGCCTGACCGGGGCGTTGAGCAGGCCGCCGTCGGTACCTATCTGCCGGAACGGCATCGCTGAACCACCGGCCTCGAACCTGAGATCGTAGAACCGTGCATTGGAACCGTTGAACACCCGGAAGCGGTACATCCCCCGGGCCACGTCCAGGTTGGGCCAGCACTTCCCGTTGACGGTCGCCACGTCGCCGAAGAACTCGGGGGCCCACGGGCGGGGCGTGCCGTCCGCTCCGGTGAGGTCAGGGTTTGGCGGGTAGGCAAACGAACCGTCGGGGTTGAACATGCGGTCCTGGATGATGAGCGGGACCTCGTAGGGCGGCGGGGGCAGGTGCGTTCCGTCACCGGTATCGATGCCTGTGCCGCCCGGTCCGGGTGTGTCGCGGAGCAGGTATCCGCCGGCCAGCCCAGCGTAGACATTCAGGCGGGTCAGGCCGAGCGCATGGTCGTGGTACCACAGCCCGGCGGCGTCCTGGTCGTTGCCGTAGCGGTAGGTGTAGGAATCGCCGGGCAGCAGCACCTGTGTTGGGCCGCCGTCGGACTCGGGCCTGGTGTTCCCGCCGTGAAGGTGGACCGCCGCCCTGGGGTAGCGGGCGTCATTGCTGCCGGCCGGCACCAGTCCGGGGTCGACGGCGAAGGCCAGGGGGTGCCAGCCGATTCCGTTGTGGACGGTGAGGCTGATGCCCTTTCCCTTCCGGGCGATGATCACGGGGCCCAGGTATGTACGCGCCGTTCTGGCGTCCTGGTAGGCAAGGGTGTCGGTCAGCCCCATGCCCTCCTGGAAGCGGTGCCGCGCGTTGCGCATCCACAAGGACGTGCTGCCGCCGGCCGTCAGGTCGACGACCCCCAGCCCGGCCAGGTCCGGAAGCTGCTCGGTGAAGGCCGCGGCGGAACCAGGCGGGGCAGCGAGCGCCCTGTTGGTGCCGGTTCCGTACCCCTGGGTCAGGATGCCCGCGCCGGCTGCCGCGCCGGCCTGCAGGAGTTGTCGCCTCGTGATGCGCATTGGTGGGCCCCATTTCACTTGCCTTGCCAGTTGTGCCCCCTGCCAGAGCAACGCTAGGCATCGAGGGCTGAAGGCGGTAGGGCCAAGAGTCACCTTCCGGGAAAGGACCTGTTTCAGGGGGCTGGTTCAGGTGTCAGTCTTTGCGGCACGGTCTCCGGCGCGGCCGGTGAAGTGGTCCATGGTGCGGTTCACGCCGAACACGTCCATCAGCCGGTCAAAGGCCCCCACCGGGAGCACCCGGAGGGCCGGCAGCAGGTTCACCATCGGTGGCAGGACCAGCTGCCGCCTGCCGGACTCGATGGCATCGAGCACTTTGGTTGCCACATCTTCTTCACGCAGGATGGGAAGGAGCAGGGGCCACCGGGTCCGGACGCCCTCGAACATGCCGGTGTCGATGTAGTAGGGGCACACCACCAGGGTGTTGACCTCGTGCCGGTTGGCCCGCAGCTCGGCGCGGAGCGACTCATTGAAACCGAAAGCGGCAAACTTGCTGGCGGAGTAGTCGGTCTGCCGTGCCACGCCCACCAGGCCCGCCGCGCTGGCAATGGTGACCACGGTTCCCCGCCCGCGGCCGGCCATCCCGGCCAGGAAGGCGCGGGTGACCCAGTACAAGGCCAGGACGTTGACCTTCAGGGTCCGTTCTATGGCCTCATCGTCCGCATCCAGGAGGTGGTCGCCGCTGACGACACCGGCGTTGTTGACGAGGACGTCGACATGGCCGGTACTGGCTGCCGCGGCACTGACGGCGTCCCTGTCGGTGACGTCCACAGCCAAAGCTTCCGCCTCACCGCCGGCCGCCAGGATTTCGTCCCGGACGGCTGCACCGCGAACGGCATCCATGTCCCAGATGACTACCCGGCTTCCCCGCTGCGCTGCCCCGAGGGCGAGGCGGCGGCCCAGGCCGCTGCCTCCTCCTGTCACCAGGAGGGTTGCGCCGGACAGCCCTGTTCCTTTGGCCATGTCAGTCCTCTCCGTTCCCGGATGGAGCAGACTTCCCTGGCCTTGCCGGTAGTCCGCTCATCAGCGTGACGGCCCGCCTCATGATGTTCGCGTACGTCTTGTTCGTCATGCCCGGTGCCGGTGCCACCCGGAGCAGCCGCTGCAGGGCGATGGTCTGCGGCTCGGTGTACTTGAGGATGCCGTCCCGCCCGTGCCTGCGCCCGACGCCGGAGTCCTTCATCCCGCCGATCGGTGCGTCATGCGAAGCCCAGGTGGCCGCATATCCCTCGTTGACGTTGATGGTGCCGGCCTGCAGCCTGCGGCCCACGGATTCCCCGTGGCGGGCGGACCAGACGCTCGCGTTCAGCCCAAAATCGGAGTCGTTGGCCATGGCCACGGCGGCGTCGTCGTCCGCTGCGGGGTAGACGGCAACCACCGGACCGAAGGTTTCCTCGCGTGCGAGCAGCATGTTGTCCGTGACCCCCGTCAGGACGGTGGGCTCGTAGAACAGCGGCCCCAGGTCCGGCCTCCTGCGGCCCCCGGTGACGAGCCGGGCGCCTTTGGCCAGAGCGTCCCGGACGTGGCGGTCCACCCGTTCGACGTGTTCGGCGCTGATGAGGGACCCCATGCCGATGTCCCAGTCCGCGCCCGGACCCAGGCGGATCGCCTCCACCTCTGCGGTAAAGGCTGCCAGGAAACGCTCGAAGACAGCGGCGTGGACGTAGATCCGTTCGATGCTGACGCAGAGCTGGCCCGAGTTGGAGAAGCAGGCGTGCACTGCCCCGCTGGCGGCCTTGCCGAGGTCCGCGTCCGCGAGGACCAGCATCGGGTTCTTGCCGCCGAGTTCAGCGGAGAACCCGATGAGCCGGGCGCCGCACTGCTGCGCCACTTCCCTGCCCGTTTTGGAGGATCCCGTGAACATGACGAAGTCCGCGCGTTCGATGATGGCCGGGCCGATGACTGGGCCGGGCCCGGTGACAATCTGGAACAGGTCCTTGGGAAGCCCGGCCTGCCGGAGCAGCTGCAGCATCAGCAGGGCCGTGAACGGCGTCTGCGAATCAGGCTTCAGAACGATTCCGTTACCCGCCAGGAGGGCGGGGAGCGCATCCGACACGGCGAGGGTCAGGGGGTAGTTCCAGGGGCTGATCACGCCCACGACGCCCTTGGGAAGCCGGTACTCCACGGTCCGGGTCAGGACCGGCGCCGCGCCCTTACGGCGGGCCGGACGGAGGAACCGTCCGGCGTTGCGCGCATAGTAGTTAGCGGTCAGGACGACGTCGGCCAGTTCCTCGAAGGCGCTCAGCCGCGATTTGCCGCTCTCGCCCTGGACCAGGTCCAGGATGTCCTTTTCGCGGACCAGCAGCAGGCTTCGGAACCGCTGCACCACCGCGCGGCGGTCTGCGACGGACTCTGCGGCCCAGCGGCGCTGCGCCTGCCGTGCCCGGGCGACGGCGGAATCGACGTCCTGGGTTGTGCACTCAGGAACTTCGCCCACCAAAGTTCCGTCCAACGGTGAAAAGGAAGCCTGCCGCGGCCTGTCGGGCGGGGCTGCCACCAAATCCGCGAGGCCTTCCACCACCCGGGCGAGCCCGTCATGCAGCCCTTGGCCGCTGCCGGCCGCGTGCGTTGTTCCGCTGTGCGCTCCCATGCCTGAAGCCTAGTACGGAAGCCGTGCGCCGCCGTCGACCGTTCCGGGCTGGCCCTCGAGCGCGCTCCCGGGGTTGGAGCGGGGCGCAAGCTGCTGCCGCAGCCAGGCCTTGACCAACCGCTCCCACCGTTCCGGGTCAACGTTCCATTCCTTGGTGTGCCGGGCGTGGTGGAACGTCTCGAACGTCACCATTTCGGGATTGCGTTCGGCCAGCCGGGCGGAAGGACCGTACGGTACGTATTCGTCGTCCACGCTGTGGATGATCAGCGTCGGCGTCCGCAGCTCGACGGCCCGCGAGACCCAGTCCATCTCCTTCAGGTCCACGGGGGCGGACAGGCCCGTGAGGCGGCGGCCGATCGGATGACCCAGCATCAGTTGGCCGTACCGGCCCACCAGCGACGGGATCCGGTTCAGCTGGGCGTGGTGGGCCAGCACCGTGACCCAGTCGATGACGGGCGCGTCCAGCACCATGGCCCGGATCAGGTGGCGGTAACGGGACAGGTCCGCGGTCTGCAGGCAGATGGCCCCTCCCATGGACCAGCCAAACAGGACAACTTCTTCCGCGCCGTTGGCCAGTGCGTACTCGATGGCAGCTTCGACATCCCGCCACTCGGTCGACCCCAGCCCGTAGCGCCCGTCGTCCGCGGAGGGGGCCAGCCCGTCGTTTCGGTAGGACACGAGGAGGCTTGTCAGCCCCAGTTCCAGCGCCGGTCCGGCGGCGCGCAGCGCTTCCTGCCGGGTTGCCCCCCGCCCGTGGACCATGACCGCCCACGTGCGCGCCTTACCCCCCGCCCGGACCAGCCATGCAGGCGCCTCGCCCCGCTCCACCGGGATCGCCACGTCTTCAGCCGGAATTCCGACGGCGGCCGGGTCGGGATAGACCGCACCGCTCCACCATCCCCACCTCGCGCTGGAGAGGTCTCCACTGTAGACGGCCTCCACCTCGCGCAGGACGGTTCGTTCCGCAGGCGAGTAGGAGACGATGCGGCCAATCCGCGCATGGCCCTCTCCGGCGTCGAAAAAGAAACCGTAAACACCGTCCACGGTGGTGTCGTCATCGGCTGCAAGGATCACCTGCTGCTGATGACCGTCGCGGATGACGGCGAGCACTTCCTTGTCCGCGGTCCGTTGCCGGGCTGGGGTGATGACGCGGCGCGCAAAGTACACGGCGAGCGCTGAGGATCCCGCCCCCAGCAGGCCAGCCACCGAGCCGCCGGTGATGGCCCCGGCGACAGCCCACTTTGCACGGTACGACATCACTCCCGGCTCCTGGGGTCCTGGTCGGGTCGCAGTGCGGGTTCGGGGAAAAAGTGCCATGCGACTATTCTTACTGCCCGGTAGCCAGATGCCTGCATCCAGCGGGCAGATCAGCCGGCCGGCCGCGGCGGGTTCCTTGAGTGCGGCGGCCCATCTGCAGGGCTAGGCTAAGGCCATGAGTGATCCCATCGTCATCCTGACCGAAGAACCCCTGGGAGCGGACGACCGCCTGAACATCGAACGCCTGGTGAACGGGACGGACACGCAGCTGCTGGTCCTGGTGCCCGCGAACACCGAGCGGCACCTGCTGGTGGATTTCCTGGAGAACCTGTCCATGCTGGACATCGCCAAGGCCTTCCGGGAACTGTCGGCCCGCCATCCGGACCCTGCTGCCGAGCGCGTGCACGCGGATGAGACCCTGGCGGTCTCGCTGGCGGCACTGGAGGGCCTTGGCGCGGGCGTCACGGGACAGGTGGTAGAGGGCGGTGCCGTGGACGGCCTCGTTGCCAAGGTCCGGGAAACGGGAGCCACGCAGGCTGTGGTGATCACCAGGCCGCATGCGGTCTCGGACACTTTCCACACCGACTGGGCCAACAAGGCCCAGGACCAGCTTGGCGTTCCCGTGCTGCACCTGTACGCAGGCTCGGGATTTATCGGC
Organism: Arthrobacter sp. E70; assembly: GCF_058266945.1. NCBI lineage: Bacteria > Bacillati > Actinomycetota > Actinomycetes > Micrococcales > Micrococcaceae > Arthrobacter > Arthrobacter sp. E70. The sequence continues at coordinate 197,646 of NZ_JBYQFR010000008.1, forward strand.
GACTCCTGAGCGTTGGGAATGCTATGAGCATTTTTGGAAACAGCATCTTCGGCAACAAGGCAACAGGCGTGGTCGCCGGCGAGCAGCAAAGCAGCGCCCACCAGGGCACCGTCGAAAAAAGCGACGCGCAGTGGCGCGAGGAGCTGACCCCGGAGGAGTACCACGTGCTCCGGCAGGCCGGCACCGAGCGGCCGTACACCGGCGAATACTGGGACACCCACACCGCCGGGGTCTACCAGTGCCGGGCGTGCGGGGCGGAGCTGTTCACCAGCAACGAGAAGTTCGATTCCCATTGCGGCTGGCCTTCCTTCTGGGCACCCTTGGCCGAAGGAAAAGTCCGGTACATCCACGACAGGACCCTGGGCATGGACCGCATCGAGGTGCGCTGCGCATCCTGCGACTCGCATTTGGGCCATGTCTTCGAGGGCGAGGGTTATGGCACTCCCACCGACCAGCGCTACTGCATCAATTCGGTGTCCCTGCGCCTCGTGAGCAGCGAAAAGGCTGAGCCCGGGAAAGCAGAACCGCAGCCCTGATGCGCCAGCCGCGGGTTGATCTCGACAGCCCGCGCACGCCGTTAGCCTAAGAGTCTCTTAGGCTAACGGCCTTTTGGGATAAGTCCTGATTGTTGCTTGTTACGCTCGCCAGAGAAGCAAGCAACCAGAAAGGCAGCCAACGATGACAGAGACCCTGACCACCGCCGTGACGGGAATTTCAGCGGAAAATCCGGACTGGCTGCGCCTCAAAGGCGCCGCCACCGCGCTCCAGGCCGTGCAGGCCCAGGATGGCTCCATCCCGGCCGCCTCGGCACATGCGGAGGCTTCCGGGCACGTTGACAGCATCATCGGGTCCGTCCGTTCCCTCGCACCGTCCTTTCCCCACGACGCCGCCTACCTGGACGCCCTGTGCCAGGACTTCTCCGCCTGGGCTGCCGGCGGGTTCGGGGTCCCCGACTTCCTGTCCTCGCTCATCGCCTTCCAACCCCAGGAAGAGCGCCGCGACGGCCTCCAGCACCTGGTGGTCTTCCCGATGTACACCCAGAACGGCAGCAGCAACCGGCTGGTGGAGGCCGTGCTGGTCGAGGTCATCTGGCCGGACTTCATCGCCGGCCTGGAGGCCGCCGAGTACTCCAACAAACTGTTCGTCCCGATCCGTTTCGTTGACTTCACGCCCGGCTATGACACCAACTCCGCCGTCCTCTTCCCCGAAACGGTGGCGGTCAGCAGGACACCCACCTTCACCTGGGGCGCCATCTTCGCCGACCGGGAAGCCGCCCGGTTCCGCCGCGTCCTGAAGGCCGCCGCGGAGATCACCTCCCTGGAACTCCCGGAGGGTGCCGCGGAACTGCTGGCAGACCAGGACCTCACCGAGGCCACCTTCGTGATGTGGGACCTGATCCATGACCGGACGCACATGCGCGGCGACCTCCCGTTCGATCCCTTCATGATCAAGCAGCGGATGCCGTACTTCCTCTACTCGCTGGAGGAGCTGCGCTGCGACCTCACCGCGTTTCGCGAGTCGGTCCGCATCGAAAAGGACGAGGACGCCGATCCGGAAGCACGCCGGCACGCCAAGCTGGTGCAGTACGCCATCATCTTCGACCGCATCTTCCGCTTCGCCATCACCGGCAGCCGCGTCCGCAACTACGACGGCCTGGGCGGCCAGCTCCTCTTCGCCTGGCTGCACCAGCAGCATGTCCTGCACTGGACCGACACCCGGCTCACCATCGATTGGGACGAAGTGCCGGACGCCGTGATCGCCCTGGGCGCCAGCATCGACGAACTGTACTGGCGCTCCATCGACCGGCCGAAAACAGCACACTGGCTGGCGGCCTACCGGCTGGTGTCGGCCACCGTCACCCCCAACCCGGCATCGGTCTGGGCCAAGGGGCCGGACGCACTGCCCCTGGCGGGCACGCCACGCGGGCTCACGGACCAAGTGCTTGACGACGAGTTCCCCCTGTCCATGTTCTACGAAGCCCTGGAGAAGAAGATGCGCCCCGTGATCGAATCAACAGCCGGCATCACCGGCAGCTCAGCACTGTGAGCCAGTCCCCCGTCGTGGAGGGGCCCACCCTCAACGTCCTGGTCACCGGTGGCAGCGGCGCTTCCGGAGTCGCGGTTGCCCGGGCGCTGGCTGCCGCCGGGCACCGCGTGGCCACGGTGGGCTCGGACCAGGCCAGGATCAAGGAGGCTGCGGAAAAGGCGGGCGACGGCGTCACGCCCTTCGCATGCGATCTGGCAGTCCTGGACGACGTCCGGGAGCTTCGCGACGACGTCATCCGCACCTTCGGTGCGGTGGACGCCGTCGTCCACCTGGTGGGTGGCTGGCGCGGCGGCCAGGGGATCGCGGACCAGTCCGACGAGGACTGGGACTTCCTGGCGCGCGGCGCGATCACCACCCTGCGCAACGTCAGCCGGGTCTTCTTCGACGACGTCGCAGCCTCACCGCACGGCCGGTTCGCCATGGTCTCCTCAACCGCCGTTGAAAACCCGACGGCGTCGACGGCAAACTACGTCGCCGCCAAGGCCGCCGCGGAAGCATGGACCATGGCCTTGGCGGACGGCTTCCGCCGGACATCGGAAGCAGGCAGCGGCGGGCAGGCAGCGGCCGTCGTCCTGGTGGTCAAGGCACTGGTGGATGACGGACTCCGCCGTGCACACCCGGAGCGGAAGTTCGCGGGGGCGACCGACGTGGCTGACCTGGCCGCCGCCGTCGTCCGGCTTTTCACCGTCCCCGCGGCGGAACTGAACGGAACCCGGCTCCGGCTGGCGGACTGACCGCCGCAGGGACTGTACCTAGACTGAAAGCGTGAGCAACCCTATGACGACCCCAGCAGACACCGTCGCGGCACTTCGCCTGCACGATCCGAACGTGCGCGGTTTTGCCTCCGACAACTACTCCGGCGTCCACCCCGAAGTCCTCGCGGCCCTGGCCGCGGCCAACGACGGACACCAGGTCTCCTACGGCGAGGACGATTACACGGCCCGCCTGCAGGAGCTGATGGCTGAACACTTCGGCCCGGGCATCGAGTGCTTCCCTGTCTTCAACGGCACCGGGGCCAACGTCCTGTCCCTCCAGTCCCTCCTCCCCCGCTGGGGTGCCGTGGTGTGCGCCTCCACCGCGCACATCAACATGGATGAGAACGGGGCACCGGAACGCGTCGGCGGGCTGAAGCTGCTGCATGTCCCCACCCCGGACGGCAAGCTGACTCCGGAGTTGATCGACCGGGAAGCCTGGGGCTGGGGCGATGAACACCGCGCCCAGCCCCTGGCAGTCTCCATCACCCAGACCACGGAACTGGGAACCTGCTACACGCCGGAGGAAGTGCGGGCCATCGCGGACCACGCGCACGCCAAGGGCATGAAGCTGCACATGGACGGGGCCCGGCTTGCCAACGCGGCGGCGCACCTCGAAGTGCCGCTGCGGGCCTTCACCCGGGACGCCGGAGTAGACATCCTGTCCTTCGGGGGCACCAAGAACGGGCTGCTGTTCGGCGAAGTGGTGGTTGCCCTGAACCCGGACGCCGCCCACGGCCTGGTGTACCTGCGCAAGATGGACATGCAGCTGGCCTCCAAGATGCGCTTCCTGTCAGCGCAGTTCATCGCCCTGCTGGAGGGGGACCTGTGGCTTCGCTCGGCGCGGCACGCCAACGCCATGGCGACCCGGCTGCGCGCCGCCGTCGACTCCATCGACGGCGTCCGCCCGACCCAGAAGACCGAATCAAATGGCGTGTTCGCCGTGCTTCCCGCCGGCGTTGCGGACAGGCTGCGCACCGCATTCCGCTTCTACGACTGGGACGAGGCGGCCGGGGAAGTCCGCTGGATGTGTTCGTTTGACACCACTGAGGAGGACGTCGATGCCTTCGCTGCCGCGATCCGCCGTGAACTTCGGGACTACGCAGGCGGCCGGGCGGGCTGAACGGCCGCGACGGCGAGCCTTCCGGCCCTGCACCACCCGGTTGCGTAATCTGCCATGGTGAACGCACTTGACCAGGTTCCTCCGGATTTTCTCCACGCCTTGGGAGCCCTCAGGAAAGCCCGGTGCCGCAAGGAACTGCACCTCGCGGAGATTCCCGCGCCCGCGCGCCTTGCCCCCTTCGCCGTCGCGCTTGGCGCCGAGGTCCTTGCGCCCGGTGCCGGCAGCCCCGCCACCCCTGTGCACGGGCCCGCGGCCATGGCCCTGGCGTCCGCCGCGGGAGCGCCGGACGAGGATGATACGGAGCTTGCCACAGGCCGGTTCATCCTGCTCCACGATCCGGACGGCTCGGAGGTATGGGACGGGGAGTTCCGCATCGTCACCTACATCCGGGCCGAACTGGAGCCGGAAATGGGCAATGACCAAATGCTCGGAACGGTCGCCTGGACGTGGCTGGTGGAGGCGCTGGAAAACCACAAGGCCCCCTACCGCGCCGCAGGCGGGACCGCCACCCGCGTCCTCTCCGAAAGCTTCGGCACCCTCGCCGGGCGGCCAGGGTCGATCGACATCGAACTCCGGGCCTCCTGGACTCCGGCGTCGGCGGACGTCACCGCCCACCTCGAAGCCTGGTCCGACATGGTCTGCACTTTCGCCGGCCTGCCACCCCTTCCTGACGGTGTCACCGCCCTTCCGCACCGGCGCCGCAGCTAGGAGATCCAGCCGCGACACGGCAGGTTGCGGCAGCATGGCCTGCCACGACAGGGGCGATGGCGGGGCCAGGCCGGTAAACTGGGGACACCATGACCCCAAACATTCCGGATAACACCACAGCCGGCGTCCCGGCTGCTGCTGCCGCACCCCACATCACGGTGGAAGGCTTTGACAGCCCCATCCCCGAAATTATCGATCTCGATTCCCCCCGGGACGGCGTTCCCCTCGTCATCGAGACACAAACCGGGCTGGAGCGGTGCGCCGCTGCCATCGCCGCCGGCACGGGGCCGGCCGGTGTTGACGCCGAGCGGGCCTCCGGGTTCCGGTACGGGCAACGCGCGTTCCTGGTCCAGATCCGCCGCGAGGGGGCCGGAACCTGGCTGATCGATCCTGAACCATTCGAGAACCTGGACATCATCAACGATGCCCTCCGCGGGGTCGAATGGATCCTCCACGCCGCCACCCAGGACCTGCCCTGCCTCTCCGAGCTCGGCATGTGGCCGGACAAGCTGTTCGACACCGAGCTCGCCGCGCGGCTGGCAGGCCTGCCCCGCGTCGGCCTGGCGGCGGTGATCGAACAGCTGCTGGGCTTCGGCCTCGCCAAGGAGCACTCGGCAGCCGACTGGTCCACCCGCCCGCTGCCGGAGCCCTGGCTGCGGTACGCGGCGCTGGACGTGGAGGTCCTCAGCGAGCTGCGTGAAGAGCTCATCGAACTGCTGCAGGCTGACGGAAAACTGGAGTACGCCGAGCAGGAGTTTGCCGCGATCCTCCAGGCCGGCATCGCTCCGCCGCGCGTGGACCCCTGGCGGAAGACGTCGGGACTGCACCAGATCCGGGACCGGCGTCAGCTCGCCGCCGTCCGCGAACTGTGGCTGGAACGTGATTCCTTGGCGCAGAAGAGGGACGTCGCCCCCGGCCGGCTCATCCCGGACTCCGCCCTGGTGGCAGCCGCCAAGGCCATGCCCGCCACCGTGCCCCAGCTGCTCACCACCAAGGGCTTCCACGGCCGCGCCGCCCAGCGCGAAGCCCCCCGCTGGCTTCGGTGCATCGCCGCGGCGCGAGCCCTCGAGGACCTGCCCCCGCTGCACCTGCCCACCAACGCGCCGCCGCCCCCGCGGGTCTGGGCGGACCGCGATCCCGAAGCAGCGGCCCGGCTGGCCACTGCCCGGCCCCTGCTGCAGGAGAAGGCCGAGGAACTGAAGCTGCCGCTGGAGAACCTGCTGACTCCCGACTACCTTCGGCGGGTCGCCTGGCGTCCCCCGGCAGAGGTCAGTGCCGACTCCGTAGCCGCCGAGCTCCGTACGCTGGGAGCCCGCGAATGGCAAGTGGAGCTCACGGCGCCACTGATCGCGGGCGCTTTCCTGAACCCGCAGCCGCTGCCTCCAAAGGAGCCGAAGCTCGTTCCTGCGGCCGGCGCGCAGTAACGTCCGCACTCCAGCCCTTGCGGGCTAAGTTACTCACGAGTAACATCGGTGGGACCGACGCCCGGCTGCCGCCGCCTTCCGGCATGCACCCGGCGCGCAACGTCTCGATGAGGAGTTATACGTGAGCCAGCACGGAAGCGGCGCATCCCCGCGCACTGTCCGCGACGTCGTCTTTGTGGACGGCATCCGCACACCCTTTGGCCGGGCCGGCGAGAAAGGAATCTACGCCGGCACCCGGGCCGACGACCTGATCGTGAAATGCATCCGCGGCCTCCTGCGGCGGAATCCCAGCCTGCCTCCGGAGCGGATCGACGAGGTGGCCATCGCCGCCACCACCCAGACCGGCGACCAGGGCCTGACCCTGGGCCGCACGGCCGCCTTGCTGGCCGGGCTGCCGCGCACGGTGCCGGGCTTTGCCATCGACCGGATGTGTGCGGGAGCCATGACCGCGGTGACCACGACGGCCGGCGGCATCGGCTTCGGTGCCTACGACGTGGTGGTCGCCGGCGGAGTGGAACACATGGGCCACCACCCCATGGGTTCGGGCGCAGACCCCAACCCGCGCTTCATGTCCGAGCGGCTGGTGGACCCCGCGGCCCTGAACATGGGGAACACGGCGGAGAACCTGCATGACCGGTTCCCGTCCATTACCAAGGAGCGCACGGACGCGTATGCGGTGGCTTCCCAGGACAAGCTGGCGGCGGCCTACCAGGGCGGGCAGATCCAGCCGGACCTGGTTCCCGTGGCCGCCCGCAAGCCGGGCGAGGGCTGGACCGTCCACAGCAAGGATGAGCCGCCGCGGCCCGGCACCACCATGGCTGACCTCGCCGGCCTGCGCACGCCGTTCCGCGCCCACGGCAGGGTCACTGCCGGTAACGCGGCCGGCCTGAACGACGGCGCCACCGCCGCGGTCCTGGCATCCTCCGACGCCGCCGCGGAGCTGGGCCTGCCTGTCAAGATGCGGCTGGTCAGCTACGCCTATGCCGGGGTGGAGCCGGAAGTCATGGGCATTGGCCCCGTGCCGGCCACCGAGAAGGCGCTCCGGAACGCGGGGCTGACCATCGATGACATCGGCCTGTTTGAGATCAACGAGGCGTTCGCGGTGCAGGTCCTGAGCTTCCTGGACCACTACGGCATTTCCGACGACGACCCCCGGGTCAACCGCTACGGCGGCGCCATCGCCGTGGGCCACCCGCTCGCCTCCTCCGGCGTACGGCTGATGATCCAGCTGGCCCGCCAGTTCGAGGAAGACCCGTCGGTGCGGTACGGGATCACCACCATGTGCGTGGGCCTGGGCATGGGCGGCACAGTGATCTGGGAAAACCCGCACCACCCCGACTACAGTGGAACCCCCTCCGGCGAGAGCGCCGCTACCGTTTCCGAAGGAGCCCTGGCATGAGCGCCGCAGACTTCCGCAAGCTGGCTGACCTTTTCCCCAACGAAACCGTCACCCACTCCTATGTGCAGGACATCGCTCTTCCAGGACGGGATGGGAAGCCGGGTCCGGGCACCTTCGCCCTCATTACCCTCGACAACGACCTCGACCACACCAAGCCCACCACGCTTGGTCCCAACACCCTGGTGGAGCTCGGCACCGTGCTCGAGTCCCTCCGGGACCGCGCCGCCCGCGGCGAGATCGTGGGCGTCGGCGTCACCGGCAAACCGCACTACCTGGTGGCCGGGGCGGATCTTTCCGCCGTGAAGTCCCTGGAACAGCGCGAGCACGGACTGTGGATGGCACAGTTGGGCCACGACGTCTACGCCACCTTGGCGAACCTGGGCGTCCCCAGCTTCGCCTTCATCAACGGCGCCGCCCTTGGCGGCGGCCTTGAGATCGCCCTTCAGTCCACCTACCGCACCGTGTCCACCGGCGCAGGCGCCCTGGCCCTGCCCGAAGGCTTCCTGGGCCTGGTGCCCGGCTGGGGCGGCGTTTACATCCTCCCCCGCCTGGTGGGCCCGGAGAATGCCGTCAAGGTGATGATCGAGAACCCGCTCAGCAACAACCGGACCCTTTCCGGCAGCCAGGCGTTCGGCATGGGCATCGCCGATGCCCTCTTCGAACCGGCCGATTTCCTGGAACAGTCGCTGGCCTGGGCTGCCGGCGTCATCTCCGGCGAGGTAGTCCCGGAGCGGCCCAACGCCGTCGACCCCTCCTCTCCGGACACTGAGGCCCGCTGGACTGCGGCAGTTGAAGCCGGCCGGAAGTTTGTCGAGGCCAAGACCTCCAACGCTTCCCCCGCCCCGGCCAAGGTCCTGGAACTCCTCGAGGCCAACCGGACCATGACGGCCGCGGAATCCGCTGCGCTGGAATGCGAGACGCTGGCCGGCCTGATGCAGACGGATGAGTTCCGCTCCACCGTCTATGCCTTCCTGGACCTGGTGCAGAAGCGTGCCAAGCGCCCGGCCGGTGCCCCCGACCGCAAGCTGGCCCGCCCCGTCACGAAGGTGGGCGTCGTCGGTGCCGGGCTGATGGCCGGCCAGCTGGCGCTGGTCTTCGCCCGGCAGCTGAAGGTGCCGGTGGTCCTGACCGACATCGACCAGGCGCGCGTGGACAAGGGCGTGGCGTACGTCCATGCCGAAGTGGACAAGCTGTTGGCCAAGGGTCGCGTCAGCCAGGACGCGGCCAACCGCACCAAGGCCCTGGTGACGGGTTCGGTGTCCAAGGAAGCGTTCGCGGACGCCGACTTCGTGATTGAAGCCGTGTTCGAGGAACTGCACATCAAGAAGCAGGTCTTCGCCGAACTCGAAGGGATCGTGTCGCCGGAGTGCATCCTGGCCACCAACACCTCATCCCTCTCGGTCACGGCGATGGCTGCCGATCTGCAACACCCGGAACGGCTGGTGGGCTTCCACTTCTTCAACCCGGTGGCCGTCATGCCGCTTCTCGAGATCGTCCGTGCCCCGCGGACCGATGACGCCGTGCTGGCCACTGCCTTCGAACTGGCAAGGGCGTTGAAGAAGACCGGCGTGCTGGTCAAGGACGCCGCCGCGTTCGTGGTCAACCGCATCCTGCTCCGGCTGATGGGCGAGGTCACGGCCGTGTTCGACGAAGGCACCCCGGCGGAGGTGGCCGACAATGCACTCCGTCCCATGGGCCTGCCCATGACGCCGTTCACCCTGCTGGCCATGGTGGGACTTCCGGTGGCGCAGCACGTCCAGGAATCGCTGCACGCTGCCTTTGGCGACCGCTTCCCGGTCTCCACCAACCTGAAGAAGCTCATCGACAACAACGTCAAGGCACTGTGGGCGTCCGCCCCTGACGGTTCCCGCGCCATCCCGGCCTCCACCCTTGAGCTGATGTCCTTTGGCTCCACTCCTTCCACGGGAGAGCAGGTGCTGCGCCGCGTCCAGGATGCCCTTGCTGAGGAAATCGGCCTGATGCTGGACGAGGGCGTGGTGGCCGGGCCGGAGGACATCGACCTCTGCATGATCCTGGGCGCGGGCTGGCCGATGTTCCTGGGCGGCATCACGCCGTACCTGGACCGGGTGGGTGCGTCGGAGCGGGTCAACGGCAAGCGTTTCCTGGCGCCCGGCATCGCTTCCCCGGCTGCAGGCTAGGCGCATAGGCAGCCTGGCCTCCTGGTGGGCCAGGCTGTCAGGCCGGCACCAGCCGGCCGCCATCAAGCGCCACAGTCCGGTGCGCCGCCGAGCGTGCGTAGCCCAGGTCATGGGTGACCAGCACGACGGCGGCGCCTTCCGCGGCTGCCGACTGCACGGCTGCATTGAGGAGGGCAAGCCCCCTGCCGTCCAGCGCGACAGTGGGTTCGTCCAGCGCCATGACGGCGGGTTTGCGGGCGAGGACGGTGGCGAGTGACAGCAGCCGCTGCGCGGAGGCCGACAGTTCTGCGGGGTGTTCCCCGGCCTGGCCTGACAGTCCTGTCGCTTCCAGTGCCGCCGCTGCGCGCTCCTCCGCCCCCGGGCCGAACAGGCGGTCCAGGCCGAAGCGGACCTCCCGGCCGACGGTCCGTTCGAACAACTGGTCCCGGGGGTGCTGGAACAGCAGGCCCACAGAGGCGGCAGTCCTTCCCACCGGCACTCCCCCGATGTCGGCCCCGCCGACCAGCACGCTGCCTGCGGTGGGACGGAGCAGGCCATTGAAGTGCCGCAGCAGGGTGGATTTGCCGGCCCCATTGGGTCCGGTCACGGCGATGATCTCGCCCGGGTGGACGGCAAGGTGGATGTCCTCCAGCACCGCGGGGAGGCGGTCCAAGGCTGCGGCTCCGAACGCCTGCCCGCGCCTTCTTCCGCTGGCAGGCCCGCGGCCCCAGGTCCTGCCGCCCGGTGCTGCGGGATAGGCAAAGGAGACGCCGCTCAGCTGCAGCGCGGCGGGTGAGCTGGGTGGCAGTGCGGCCGGCCTGGCCATGGACAGCACCGGTTCTTGTCCGGGACGCCGGATTGCAGCCGGCAAAAGGCTGGACTCGGAGGCCATGCGGTGGGGGTTGCCGCTGGCTACGGCGGTTCCGTCCTCGAGCACCACCCAGTGGTGCGCCTCCAGCAGCGGTGCGTCCATGGCCTGGCTGAGGATCACGACGGCGGTCCCGTCCTCCACGAGGCGGCGCACCAGGGCGGCCAGTTCCCGGGATCCGGCGGCGTCCAGGGACGCGAAGGGCTCGTCCATGACCACCACCGGAGGCCCCGGGATAATCGCGCAGCCGATGGCCAGCCGGCGGAGCTGCCCGCCGGAGAGCCGGCCCGGTTCCTGATCCAGCTGGCCGTCGAGCCCGAGCATCCCCGCGGTACGGTCCACCGCCGCGCGCATGGCACCCCGCTCCATCCCGGCATTCTCGAGGCCAAACGCCAGCTCTTCGGCCACGGTGGCCCGGACCGTGGACAGCACGGTGGCGGGATCCTGGGGTACGAATCCTACGTGGCGGCCCCATGAGGCGGGGTCGATCCGGGGGTCGTCCGCGCCGCCGTCGAACTCCAGCCGCGTGCCGGAGACCTCCAGGAACCCTGTGAGCTGTCCGTGTCCGCCCGGAGGCAGCCAGCCGGCGAGGAGCTTTCCCAAGGTGGACTTTCCGCTGCCCGAGGCGCCCAGGATGGCAGTGAAGGTACCGGGCGCGAAGGACAGCTCGAGGTCATGCAGGGCCGGTCCCGGGGCGTCATGGAAAGTGAAGTTCCGGATGCCGGCAGCCAGGGCCGGACTCCGGGTCGTGCCGGGACGGCCTGTACTGCCTCTGCCCGGGCCGCTGCCAGTCATCCGCTCAGGCACCTGCACCCGCCGGCACGACCCGGAGCACTATTGCGGCCACGGCTGCAAGCACGAGGATGATGCGCAGGATCCGCTGCGTCGTGGAATCGGCCACTTCCCGGTAGCTGGTCCGCGGCCCCGCGGCGGTGAAGCCCCGCGATTCCAGCGCGGTGGCCCGCGTTGCAGCGTCGTCCACCAGCGACAGCACCAGCGGGACGGCCTGCAGCCGGAAGGCGGCGGCACGGGAGAACAGGTTGCGGGAAACCACCAGGCCGCGCGATTCCTGGGCCTGCCGGATGCGGTCGGCGCGCGCGGCGATGGCGGGCAGGAGCGTCAGCGTGGACGCCAGCACGAACGCGAACCGGCCCTGCACGCCCTTGTCGGACAAGGCTGCCACGAGGTCCGGGACGCTGACGCTGAAGGAGAAGACCAGGAGGGCCAGGACTACAGCCGCCAGCAGCAGAATCCGCTGGACGGCGAAGCCAAGCCCCTCCGCCGTGATGCGGGCAGGCCCCCACTCGGCCAGCACGGTCCGCCCCTCGGGGAAGAACAGCCCGTGGAGCACCAGCAGCGACAGTCCGAGCGGGACCAGGACGGCGGCGGCCGCCGGGAACAGCCGCCGGACCGTGCCGCCTGCCACGGACAATCCGAGGCACGCCGCGATCACGGCGAGGGAAAGCGCCCAACTGGCGGCCGCCGTCGTCATCACTGCCGTGCTGCCTGCCGCGGCCAGCAAGGTCAGCGGATTAAGCCGCTCCCGCCTGGCTGGTGCGGCGGTCCCGGCTGCGGAACGTACGGTCACAGGGTGCGGTCAGCTGTTCAGTCCGGTGCCCGGCGCTGTGCCCTGTGCAGGGGTTTCGGTGTGGCTGCTGCCCGGCGCAGCCTGCTCCTTGCCGGCGAGCACCCGGTGGCGCCGGATGAAGGGGAACTGCTGGCTGGTCCTGCGCGGCAGGGCGTACACCAGGAGGGCCACGATGGTGAACACGATGGCTTTGTCCATGGGGTCCGAGAGCAGCGCCTGCTTGGTGATGGCAGCCAGGAGGGTGTCGCCCATCGCGCGGAAGGCACTGACGATCGCGCCGGTGGCCACGCCGGATGTTCCGCCAAAGACGAACGCGGCCACCGGGGCCGAGACCACGCCCGCGATGATGCCGGTGATGAATCCCGCCACGGGGGCCAGGTAGAAGCGGCGGAAGAGGCCGTAGCGCGCAGCGAGCCCGGCGAGGCACCCGATCAGGGCGGCGCCCGCGGCGAAAGGAAGCACGGTCGGGTTGAAGAAGGACCAGACGATGCTGCTGAGGGCGCCGGTGGCCGCACCCGCTGCCGGGCCGGCCAGGACCGCAATCAGCACGGTGCCGATGGCGTCGAGGTAGAAGGGAACCAGGGTGCTGCCCACGAACTGGCCCAGCACGATGTTCAGGACGAGTGCCACCGGGATCAGCACCAGGGTGGACGCGGGCAGGGTGGGCAGCACGGCGATGATCAGCAGGACCGCTCCGGCCAGGAATCCGGAGAGGGCGATCAGGGCCGAGGCGCTGCCCGGTCCGCCGGTGATGTCCGTGGGCTGGTTGAGGACCAGGTAGATGTAGGTGGCGGCAATGGCGAGGGCGCCGAGGATTTCCAGCAGCCGGCGGCGCGCGGGGCGTTCCTGGGATGGAAGCGTCAGGGAGGGCGATGACATGGTGTTCCTTTGGGTGCGGGCAGGGGCCCGGCTGGTCCGGGCTGGGTTGTCGCTGCCTATGTCACCTCGGCAGCAGCCGGCGGCAACTGCGCCGGGCCGGTCCGGAGCCCATTCTACTAACCCTTTGCCCCCGGCGGGCCGCCGCCAAACGCGGTTTGTTCCGGGACTGCCGGCTTTTCAGCCCACGCGCCGTGCCATGCTGCCGACGGCGGTAACGAGTTCACGGAACGCCTGCTCCGGGTTGTTGCCGGAGACGATCCTGGCGTTGGGCGGCGCTCCCCAGAGACCGCGGAAGTCGGCCACCGTGGTTCCGATCAGCAGCGGCGATTCCGTTTCGACGTCGGCCGTGGCGGGCCGGGCACTGTACTCGAGCGTGCCGGCGGCGACTCCGGCGGCGAAGAAGTCGTGGACGTGTGCCAGGTATCCCTGGTCGTAGAGCCGGTGGAACTCGAAGTAGAAGCGCAGGGCGTCGGACAGATGCCGGATCAGCGCGTTGTCCGAGGTGCTGCGCTGGCCTTCGGGCTGGTCCGGCAGCACGAGTTCGGGAACGCGGGCGCCGGCGGCTTCGGCCAGCGCCGCCACGTGGGCCGGATGCAGCTCCATCCGCTCCGTGGTGTCCAGCGAGCAGATGATCGGCAGCTTTTCGAAGGGCCGGCCGCGGTAGGCGGCGTAGACCTCCTTAACCGCATGCGGGTCCACGTGCGTGTTCCACTCGGCGGTGGGTGTGGTGTTGCCCTGGTGGTAGAAGGCGCCGCCCATGATGACCACCTTGGCCAGCAGGTCCGGGAGGGCCGGTTCCTTCCGCAGTGCCAGCGCGAAGTTGGTCAGCGGCGCGGTGATGAGGGCGGTCAGCTCCCCCGGCCTGGCCCGGGCATGTTCGATCCAGAGGTCGACGGCGTTCCGCGGCGAGAGCCGTCCTTCCGGTTCGGGCAGGACGGCATAGCCGATCCCCTGCGGTCCGTGGGTTTCCGGGGTGGTGAGCAGGGGGATGGACAGGGGTGCGCGGGCGCCGACCGCCACTTCGACGCCGCGCCGGCCGCACAATTCCAGCAGGGCGAGGGTGTTGCGGGCCACCTGGTCGGCATCCACGTTGCCGGGAGACGCCGTGACGGCCACGAACTCCGTGTCCGGCAGCGCCGCAAGGTAGGCAAGCGCCAGGGCATCGTCGATGCCGGTGTCGACGTCCAACAGGTATGCGGGCACGGCTGCCTAGAAGAGTGCGACCTTGGGGACCGGAGGGAAGATGTCGTCGAGGGCGGCGAGGTCTTCCGGCGTGGGAGTCCAGTCTGCGGCCGCGGCATTCTGCCGCACCTGCTCGGGCCTGGTGGCCCCGGCGATGACGCTGGCCACGGAGGGCTGTGCTGCAAGCCAGGAGAAGGCCACCTCGATCTCGGTGAGCCCGCGTTCCTTGGCAAAGGCGCTGAAGCTGCCCAGCTGTTCCCAGTCGGCGTCGTCCACCATGTTGGTGCGGGTGTGGCTCAGCCGTGAGCCTGCCGGGGCGTGCCCCGGCGAGTACTTGCCCGTGAGCAATCCGTTGGCCAGCGGGAAGTACGGCAGGACGCCGAGCCCGAATTCCTCCGCGGCGGGTGTCACTTCAAGTTCGGCCCGCCGGTCCAGGAGGTTGTAATGGTTTTGCGTGGAGATGAAGCGCGCGGTCCCCAGTTCCCGGGCCACGTACTCGGCCTGCGCGATCTGCCAGCCGGCACGGTTGGAGTGGCCGATGTAGCGGACCTTCCCGCTGGTGACCAGGGTGTCCAAGGCCGAGAGGGTTTCGTCGATGGGGGTCAGCGGGTCGGGGGTGTGGAACTGGTAGAGGTCGATCCAGTCCGTTCCGAGCCGGCGCAACGAGGCCTCGACGGCCGCGATGATGTAACGGCGCGACCCGCGGGCGCCGAAGTCCGGGCCGTTGGCGCCCTTCATGTCCATGCCGAACTTGGTGGCGATGACCACGCCGGCACGGCGGTTTCCGAGCGCCCTGCCCAGCATGGTTTCGCTGAGCCCGGGTTCGCGTCCGTAGGTGTCGGCAACGTCGAACAGGGTGATGCCGGCGTCCACCGCTGCGTGGACGACGGCGTCAGTGGCGTCCTGCGACTCGGTGGCGGTGTTTGCGCGGCCGAGGTTGTTGCAGCCCAGGCCAACGGTGGAAACGGTCAGGCCTGATTTTCCGACCCGGCGGTAACTGGTCACGAACGCCTCCTAAAGGCTGAAGCTGTTGGCGGGCTTGGCGGAATGCTTGAGCTTGAAATGTTCCGGCTCGTTGTAGGGCGCCGCGCCGATGCTGAGCTTGGTGAAGTCCAGGTCTTCTCCGCGGATGCAGACCTTGATGGCGTTGACCGCTTTGTTCACGTCCGGGCAAAGGCAGAAAATGTTGAGCTTGAAATCGGTGAATTCCGAGCGTTCCACCGTCCCGAGCCCGCGCCAGGCGAGATGGCTGATCAGGGCGTCCGTGGCCTTCTTCTGCAGGAAGCGGTCACGGTCGGTTCCCTCCCTGGTCTTTAAAGCGAACTGCGCCACCACCCAGGACTGCTGCTCGGCCGGGAGCTCGGCGTATCCGTCCTCCGCGCACTGGGCGGCGAAGGCGTCCAGCAGGCCGTCCGCCGCGGAGGCGTCGGCAACGTCGGTCTCCTCGGTTTTGCTCTGGTGCCCCACGGCACCGAAATTCATCACGAACTGCGAGTAGTCCTCGTCAAACCAGGCCTCCCGGAAGTGGAGGGCCCCTTCGTCGTCGCGCTTGTAAACCCTGACAATCCCGCTCATGTGCGTCCTTTGGCAAACCATTCAATATCGGAACCGTCGAAGGGCGCCTGCTGCGCCTTGACGGCGTGGTAAAGCTCGTCGGCAGCCGCCTGGATGTCCTCGATGAGCTGGGGCGGGTAGTTCATGGCCACGCTGTGGTCGGCGAACTCGTCCTGGTCGTCGATGAAGACTCCGCGCTGCGCGGTGCGGATGACATCCAGGTCCATGTCGATCACGTGGAACTCGGTGACGGCGGGCCGGATGTCGGTCCATTCATGGCCAACGGCCAGGTCCACGTAGACCCGGACGCCGTTGGGGTGTGCGGAGTCGTAGAACGTGGCCACCCAGTCGCCGTGGCGCGGCACCAGCAGGACGGCGTCCGAACGGGTGTAGAACGCTGCGCCCGGGCGGGAGCAGAATTCGTTGGTGCCCTGGAAAATCCACCATCCATGCTGGTCTTCGCCGAGGTAGCGGCCGGGCACCACCCAGTGCGCCTTCCCGTTCCATTTCCTGTTGCGGGAGACCACCAGCTGGCCGGGCTCCAGGACATTGGGTACGCGCGTGGTGGTGGTGTGCAGGACAGGCCCCGACTCCCCCACGGCGCCCGGGTACTTCAGCGCATCCTCTTCCCTCACAGGATCGGGAGGCTGCCGGTAGTGGGATGCTGCTGCCCCGGCAGGGGGCGCGCGAACGGAACCTTCGTTCCCAGGACCTGGGCGACGATGTCGTGCGTGATTTGCTGGGCTGTGAGCCCCACCCGTTCCAGGACCTGTCCGCGGGTGCCGTGGTCAAGGAACTCGACGGGCAAGCCCACCTCGTTGAGGGCGGTGTCGACACCGGCTGCCCGCATCTCCTGGCGGATCCGGGAGCCCACGCCGCCGGCGCGCACTCCGTCCTCGATGCAGACCACCAGCCGGTGGTGCGAGGCCAGCGCAATGATGGAGCGGCGGACCGGCAGCACCCAGCGGGGATCCACCACGGTGGTGCTGATGCCCTGCGCGCCGAGCCGGTTGGAAACGTCGAGGGCGAGCTCGGACATCGCACCGACGCTGACGATCAGGACGTCATTCTCGGTGGAACCGGACGGGCGGCGGGCGAGGATGTCCACGCCGTCACTAAGCCGTTCCAGGGCCTCCACTTCGGCGCCGACCGATCCCTTCGAGAAGCGGACCACGGTGGGGGCGTCGCTGACCGCGAGGGCCTCGCGCAGTTCCTCGCGCAGCCGGGTGGCGTCCCGGGGCGCGGCAAGGTGCAGTCCGGGGACGATCTGGACCATGGCCATGTCCCACATGCCGTGGTGGCTGGCGCCGTCGGGGCCGGTGACGCCGGCCCGGTCCAGGACGATGGTGACGCCGGCCTTGTGGAGGGCGACGTCCATGAGCAGTTGGTCGAAGGCCCGGTTGAGGAAGGTGGCGTAGACCGCGACCACCGGGTGAAGGCCGCCGAACGCCATGCCCGCGGCTGCGGTGAGGGCGTGCTGCTCGGCAATGCCGACGTCGATGACGCGCTCCGGATGCCTGGCGGCGAACTTGTGCAACCCCACGGGGATGAGCATGGCGCCGGTGATGCCGACGACGTCCTCCCGTTCGTCCGAGATGGCGGCGATCTCGTCCGCGAACACCGAGGTCCAGGACTGCGCCCCGGCTGAGCCTGTGGGCTCGCCCGTTTCGGGGTCGATAATGCCCACGGCGTGGAACTGGTCCGCCTCGTGGGCGCGGGCGGGCGCGTAGCCGTGCCCTTTTTCCGTCATGGCGTGGACGATGACCGGGCCGCCGTAGTGCTTGGCCGTGGAGAGTGCGTTCTCCATCGCCTGGAGGTTGTGGCCGTCCACCGGGCCGATGTACTTCATGCCGAGGTCTTCGAACATGCCCTGCGGCGCCCACCAGTCCTTGATGCCCTTCTTCATGGCATGCAGGCTCTTGTAGGTGAACTGGCCCACCGGGCCGCCGTTCTGCAGCTTCTTCTTCCACCAGTCGAGGGCACCCTCGTAGGCGGGAGCGGCGCGGAAGGAGTCGATGGTGGGGCGCAGCGACGCGAGGTAGTCGGCGAAGCCGCCCACGGTGGGCGCGTAGGAGCGGCCGTTGTCGTTGACGACGATGACGACGCGGCGCTTCTTGTCCGCGGCGATGTTGTTGATGGCTTCCCAGGCCATGCCGCCCGTGAGCGCGCCGTCGCCCACGATGGCGACGACGTGCCGGTCGCCTTCGCCGGTGAGCTGGCGGGCGCGGGAGATGCCGTCCGCCCAGGAAAGTGATGAGGATGCGTGGGAGCTTTCCACAATGTCATGCTCGGACTCGGCGCGGGACGGGTAGCCGGAGAGGCCGCCTTCCTGGCGGAGGGTGCTGAAGTCCTGGCGGCCGGTCAGCAGTTTGTGGACGTAGGACTGGTGGCCCGTGTCGAAAACGATGCTGTCACGGGGAGATTCGAAAATGCGGTGCACGGCCAGCGTCAGTTCCACGACGCCGAGGTTGGGTCCGAGGTGGCCGCCCGTCTGGGAGACGTTCGTGATCAGGAAGTCCCTGATCTCCGAAGCCAGCTGTTCCAGCTGTTCCTCGGTCAACTCGTTCAGGTCCTGCGGATTCCGGATTGTGTCCAAGATTCCCAATGACCCCTCCTTCGGGTGGTAGACGTGCCGTTTAACTCTAACGCCTCGTTTTGGCGGCGAAGCCCGCGTGCAACGCCGAAGCCCCGGCTGGTCGGTGACCGGCCGGGGCTCCGTCGATGCTGCTGCCTGCGCAGCAGTTCCCGCTAGTTCGCGGAGATCTGGCGCAGCACGTACTGCAGGATGCCGCCGTTGCGGTAGTAGTCCGCTTCACCCGGGGTGTCGATGCGAAGGACGGCGTCGAACGACTTCGAGGAGCCGTCCTCTCCGGTCGCGGTGACCTTCAGGGTCTTGGGCGTGGTGCCCTCGTTCAGGGCGGTCACGCCCTCCACCGAGAAGGTTTCGGTGCCCGTCAGGCCCAGGCTGGCAGCGTTCTCGCCGGCAGGGAACTGCAGCGGCAGGACGCCCATGCCGATGAGGTTGGAGCGGTGGATGCGCTCGTAGCTCTCGGCGATGACGGCCTTGACGCCCAGCAGGGCGGTACCCTTGGCAGCCCAGTCACGGGAGGATCCGGAACCGTACTCCTTGCCTGCCAGGACCACCAGCGGGGTGCCCGCTGCCTGGTAGTTCTGCGCGGCGTCGTAGACGTAGGCCTGCGGGCCGTCAGCCTGCGTGAAGTCGCGGGTGAAGCCACCCTCGACCCCGTCCAGGAGCTGGTTCTTGATGCGGATGTTCGCGAACGTGCCGCGGATCATCACCTCGTGGTTGCCACGGCGCGAGCCGTAGGAGTTGAAGTCCTTGCGCTCCACTCCGTTGGCCAGCAGGTACTGGCCCGCGGGGGTGTCGGACTTGAACGAACCGGCCGGGGAGATGTGGTCGGTGGTCACGGAGTCGCCGAGCTTCAGGAGCACGCGTGCGCCGGTGATGTCCTTGACCGGCTCCGGCTGCGCCTGCATGCCCTCGAAGTACGGGGGCTTGCGGACGTACGTGGAGTTCGGATCCCAGGCGAACGTGTCGCCGGCCGGGGTGTCCAGTGCCTTCCAGCGGTCGTCGCCGTCGAAGACGCCCTCGTAGCCCTTGGCGAACATGTCCTTGTCGATCGAGGAATCGATGACCTGCTGGACCTCGACCGGGTTGGGCCAGATGTCCTTCAGGAAGACGTCGTTGCCGGCTTCGTCCTTGCCGAGCGGGTCGGTCTCGAAGTCGAAGTCCATGGAACCTGCCAGGGCGTAGGCGATGACCAGCGGCGGCGAGGCCAGGTAGTTCATCTTGACGTCCGGGTTGATGCGGCCTTCGAAGTTGCGGTTGCCCGAGAGCACGGCGGTGACGGCGAGGTCGTTGGCCTGGACAGCCTCGGAGATTTCTGCCTCCAGAGGGCCGGAGTTGCCGATGCAGGTGGCGCAGCCGTAGCCGACGATGTAGAAACCGAGCTTCTCCAGGTACGGGGTCAGGCCGGACTTCTCGTAGTAGTCCGTGACAACCTTCGAGCCTGGGGCGACGGAGGTCTTGACCCACGGCTTGGCGGTCAGGCCCTTTTCGACGGCGTTGCGTGCCAGTACCGCGGCGGCCAGCATGACCGACGGGTTGGACGTGTTGGTGCAGGAGGTGATGGAGGCGATGGTGACTGCACCGTGGTCCAGTTCGAATTCGCGTCCGTCAGCCATCTTCACCGGAACCGGGCTGGAAATGCGTCCGGCGCCGCCGTGCGCTGCCGAGTACTTCGGCGGTTCGCGGTCGGTGTCCGAAACGTGGGTTGCGCCGGAGGTAAAGGACGGGGCGTCGGAGGCCGGGAAGGTCTCTTCGAGGGACTCGTCCAGGGTGCCGGCGTTGGCGTCGTGGGAGACGTAGTTCTTCAGGTCGTGGCGGAACTCGTCCTTGGCCTCGGTCAGCTCGATGCGGTCCTGCGGGCGCTTGGGGCCGGCGATGGACGGGACAACGGTGGACAGGTCCAGTTCCAGGTACTCGGAGAACTTGATGTCGCGGGAAGGATCGTGCCACAGGCCCTGTTCCTTCGCGTAGGCCTCCACGAGGGCGACGTTCTGCTCGGACCGGCCGGTGAGGCGCAGGTAGTCGAGGGTGACGTCGTCGATCGGGAACATGGCGGCCGTGGAACCGAATTCCGGGCTCATGTTGCCGATGGTGGCGCGGTTCGCCAGCGGCACCTCGGCGACGCCTTCGCCGTAGAACTCGACGAACTTGCCCACCACGCCGTGCTTGCGGAGCATCTCGGTGATGGTCAGCACCACGTCGGTGGCGGTGGCACCCGCGGGGATGCTGCCGCTCAGCTTGAAGCCGACAACGCGCGGGATGAGCATGGAGACGGGCTGGCCGAGCATGGCAGCCTCGGCTTCGATGCCGCCGACGCCCCAGCCGAGAACGCCCAGGCCGTTGACCATGGTGGTGTGCGAGTCGGTGCCGACGCAGGTGTCGGGGTAGGCACGGAGTGCCCCGTCCACCTCGCGGGTCATGACGGTGCGGGCGAGGTACTCGATGTTGACCTGGTGCACGATGCCCGTTCCCGGGGGAACGACCTTGAAGTCATCGAACGCGGTCTGGCCCCAGCGCAGGAACTGGTAGCGCTCACCGTTGCGCTGGTATTCGATCTCCATGTTGCGCTCCAGTGCGCCGGAGTTGCCGAAGGCGTCGATCTGGACCGAGTGGTCGATGACCATTTCGGCCGGTGCCAGCGGGTTGACCCGCTTGGGGTCGCCGCCCAGGCTCTTGACCGCTTCACGCATCGTCGCCAGGTCAACCACGCAGGGGACGCCGGTGAAGTCCTGCATGATCACGCGGGCGGGCGTGAACTGGATTTCTGTATCGGGCTCCGCGTTGGGATCCCAGCCTGCCAAGGCGCGAACGTGATCGGCAGTGATGTTCGCGCCGTCCTCGGTCCTCAGCAGGTTTTCAAGCAATACCTTGAGGCTGAACGGAAGGTTTTCTGCACCTTCAACGGAGTTCAACCGGAAAATTTCGTACTCGGTTCCGGCTACATTAAGTTTGCCTTTTGAACCGAAGCTGTCCACAGTGCTCATCGCAGGACTCCTCTCGCAACAGTTTCATCTTTGTCGCGCGGTTGACCGCCTGCTAGTTAGGAGGCCCTAACTATGTCCAGGGCCCGAAAATTGCACACGGCCGGCCCGGGAATCCGGGGCGCGACGTGGGACTACTACGGCCATCGTAGTCGAAAACACCGCCGGCATCACGGAGCCGGAACGAGCAGTGCCACTGTCTCCAGATGGTGGGTGTGGGGGTACAGGTCGAAGGCCCGCAGGCTGGCCAGTTCCCACCCGGAGCGCTGGAAGTAACCCAGGTCGCGTGCGAACGACGCCGGATCGCAGGACACGTAGGCGACGGCGCCGGGCTGTGCCGCGACCAGTTGGCCCACCACGGACTTGCCTGCGCCGGCCCGGGGCGGGTCAAGGATGAGGGCGTCAAAATTCCGTGGCTTTTGGCGCAGGACGCGCTCCACCCGGCCCTGCACCACTTCCACCTGGGGCGCCGCGTGAAGGTTTTTGCGGGCATCGCGGCTGGTTCCCGGCGCCCCTTCAACGGAGAGCACGGAGCCGGTCTCCCCCACGGCATCGGCAAGGACGGCCGTGAACAGTCCCGCCCCGGCATAGAGGTCGGCCACCACCGCGCCGGAGTGCAGGAAACCACCGTTCTGGAGGAATTCTGTGACACTCCCCACAAGTGTTTCGGGCGCGTCGCGGTGGATCTGCCAGAACCCTTCCCCGGTGACGCGGTAGTTGTGGCCTGCGGCGGATTCCTCGACCCAGGTGCGGCCCTTCAGCTGGGTGACGCTGCCGGTGAGGGGGTCGAAGCCTGCCACCGAAACGTCAGGGGGAAGTTGCGCGGCTATGGCCTTCAGCCGCTTGTCCTTGGTTCCGGGAGCCGGTGCCAGCAGCACCAGGGGGCGGGAGCCGTTCGCGGGGGCTGCCACCTCAACCCGCTCGACGCCCTGCAGGTCCAGGTCCCACAGGCGCAGTGCGTTGATGTCCTCCGTCGCCAAGGGCATGTCCCGCACGGGAACGATGTAACCGGAGCGGTGGGCATGCATCCCGAGTTTGCCGCCGGTGGTGACCGAAAAGCTTGCGCGGGTCCGCCACCCAAGGCCCCCGCCGCCGTCGGACGCTTCCCCCACGGCCCCCGTTCCGGCATCCTTGCCCACCGCTTCAACCTCGGTGCTGAGTTCGACACCGGCGAGGCGCCTTAGCTGTTCGGCAAGGACGTCCGCCTTGAGGCTGCGCTGCCTGGCCAGGACCATATGGCCGAATTCGGCCCCGCCCACGGGCGGGTGGCCGTGGCTCCAGGCCCGCAGGGAATCCGCCGGACGCCAGAAATGCTCCACCCGGTCCGGGGAGGCATCAAGCACCTCGATGGTGTCCGCGCGCCAGAACTTGGCGTCCTCCCCTGCGTCCGTCAGCCTGGCGCGGACCTTTTCGCCGGGGATGGCATGGCGGACAAAGACAACTCGCCCCTCGTGCCGGGCCACGCAGTGCCCGCCGTGGGCCACGGGTCCGATGTCGAGGACGGCCTCTTCGCCCGCGTGGCCTGCGGCATCCGCTTCGGTAGTAGCCGCGGAGGATGTTCTGGGGGTCATTGGACGTCCTGGAGGTTCTTTGCTTCTTCGGAGGATTTGAGCTGCCAGGGCACGCTTGCCACCATGACGCCGGGTTCGAAGTGCAGGCGGGTCTTGATGCGCAGCGCGGTCTGGTTGTGCACCAGCTGCTCCCACCACTTACCGACGACGTATTCGGGGATGTAGACCACCACGAGGTCCCGCGGAGAGTCCAGCCTCATCTGCTTGACGTATTCCATGATGGGCGTCACGGTTTCGCGGTACGGGCTGGCGAGGACAGTCAGCGGAACGGGTATTTCCAGCTTCTCCCAGTCGGCAACGGTCTGGGCCGTCTCCTCGTGGTCGATGTCCACCGTGATGGCGTCCAGCCGGGAGGGCCGGGACGCCCGGGCATAGGCCAGGGCCCTCAGGACGGGCTTGCGCACGTGGGAGACCAGCAGGACGGCGTGGACCCGGGTGGGAAGGGCACGCGGGGAGGAGTCCTCGTCCACGGCAAGTTCCTTGGCAACATTGTCGTAGTGCGCCCGGATGCTCCACATGATCAGGAAGAGGATGAACATGGCCAGCAGGGCGATCCATGCGCCCTGTTCGAACTTGGTGATCAGGACGATGACCAACACCAGGCCCGTCATGCCGAAGCCGATGCTGTTGATGGTCCGGGATTTAACCATCCGGCGCCGGACCGTCTTGTCCTTGGCGAGTTTCAGTTCACGCCCCCAGTGCCGGATCATGCCCAGCTGGCTCATGGTGAACGAGATAAACACGCCCACGATGTACAGCTGGATGAGCCTGGTGACGTCGGCGTCGAACGAGATGATGAGCACCAGCGCACCGGCCGCGAGGGCAAGGACGCCGTTACTGAAGGCGAGGCGGTCGCCCCTGGTGCGCAGCTGGCGGGGAAGGTAACCGTCCTGGGCAAGGATGGACCCGAGGACGGGGAAGCCGTTGAAGGCGGTGTTGGAGGCAAACACCAGGATGACGCCGGTGGCGGCCACCACGATGTAGAACGGAATGGAGCCGGCGCCGAAAATGGTCTGCGCAATCTGGCTGATGGCCGGATTCTGGATGTAGCCCTCAGGCAGCGGCTTGCCGTTGAGCAGGAACTCCGTGGCAGGGTCCAGCACGATGTGCACTTTGGTGGCGTTGGCAAGGTAGATGATGCCGGCCAGCATGGCGGCGCCGATCATGCCCAGGAGCAGCAGCGTGGTGGCCGCATTCTTGCTCTTTGGCGGACGGAAGTTGGGAACGCCGTTGCTGATCGCCTCGACACCGGTCAGTGCCGCGGCTCCGGAGGAGAAGGCCCGCAGCAGCAGGAAAGCGCCGGTCAGCCCCACCAGTCCTTCATCGAAGCCCGGCGCCGGGACAATTGTGAACCCGGCAGAAGGAGCTTCCCCCAACTGGCCGGTGGCCGCCTGGAAAATTCCCACGGCCGTCATGCCAAAGATCGAGGCCATGAAGATGTAGGTGGGGACGGCGAACACACTGCCGGCCTCCTTGATGCCGCGGAGGTTGACCAGGGCAAGGATGATGACGCCGATGGTGGCGATGGCGGCCTGCTGGCCGTGGAGCGACGGGACAGCCGTGGTCAGGTACGCCGCCGCGGACGACATGGACACAGCCACCGTCAGCACGTAGTCCACCAGGAGGGCCGACGCCACGGTCAGCCCCGCGTACTTGCCCAGGTTCTCATTGGCGATCTCGTAGTCGCCACCGCCCGACGGGTAGGCGTGCACGTTCTGCCGGTAGGAGGCGACGACGGTGAGCAGCACCACCATGACGGCGAGGCCCACCCAGGGAGAGAAAGCGACGGCGCTGACGCCCGCGAGGGCCAGGGTCAGCAGGATTTCGTCCGGCGCGTAGGCAACGGACGAGAGGGCATCCGACGCGAAAATCGGGAGTGCGATCTTCTTGGGAAGCAAGGTATGGGAGAGGCGGTCATTCCGGAACGGCCTGCCCACCAGCACGCGTTTGACGGCGTTCAGTATTGTCAACACCCCACAAAGCTAGTCTGAATCGCGGGCGATGTCATGACGGCGGCCGCCAGGCCTGAATGCCGGCGGGTGACTGTAGAGTTCTAGCTGCACAATCGTGACAGGAACACAAAGGAGAAACGGTGGCGCATTTCGTGATCATGGGATGTGGCCGGGTGGGGGCAACGCTGGCGCACACGCTGGAGGATGCCGGGCATTCCGTGGCCATCATCGACCAGGACGACCGCGCGTTCCGCCGGCTCCGCCAAGGGTTCACGGGCCGGAAGGTCACCGGTGTGGGCTTCGACCGGGACACGCTCAAGCAGGCCGGCGTGGGTGAAGCGTATGCCTTCGCGGCGGTGTCCAGCGGCGACAACTCCAACATCCTGGCCACCCGGGTGGCGCGCGAAACCTTCCATGTCCCGCACGTGGTGGCGCGGATCTACGACCCCGGACGCGCCGAGATCTACCAGCGCCTGGGCATTCCCACCGTGGCGGCGGTGCGTTGGAGCGCGGACCAGGTGCTCCGCCGAATCCTTCCCGAACAGCACCTCGCCGGCGATTTCCGCGAGCCTTCCGGGCGGCTGGTCCTGGCCGAACTGGACCTGGACGCCGGCTGGATCGGGCACCGGATCAGCAGCATCGAAAAGGCCGCGGACGTACGCGTGGCCTACCTCACCCGCTTCGGTGAAGGCCTGCTGCCCGATGCGGGAACGGCATATCAGGACGGGGACACCGTGCACGCCATGCTGCAGGTGGACCGCAGCGCCCAGATCGCCCAGATCCTCGCCAAAGCCCCCGCCAAGGAGTATCAGTGAAAGTCGTTATCGTCGGTGCCGGCAGCGTCGGATCGTCAATCGCCAGGGAACTGCTGGCGCACAAGCATGAAATCCTCCTGATCGACCTCAAGCCCGAGGTCATCGGCCGCAGCGGCCTGCGCGGCGCTCACTGGCTGGTGGGTGACGCCTGCGAGCTGTCCACCCTCCAGGGCGCCAAGGTTGAGGATGCCGACGTCGTGGTGTCCGCGACGGGCGACGACAAAGTCAACCTTGTGGTCTCCCTGCTCGCCAAGACCGAGTTCGGTGTGGGCCGCACGGTGGGCCGGGTCAACAACCCCAAGAACGACTGGATGTTCAACGACTCGTGGGGCGTCGACGTCGCCGTCAACACCCCGCAGCTGATGACCGCCCTCGTGGAGGAAGCGGTGGAGATCGGTGACCTGGTCCGGCTCCTCACCCTCCAGACGGGGGTGGCGTCGCTGGTGGAGTTCACCGTTCCCCACGACTCGCACGTCATCGGCATGACGGTCGGGGATATCCATTGGCCCGAGGACGCCACCCTGGTGGCCATCCTGCGGGATCAGGCACCCATCACGCCCAGCCGCGACGACGTCATCGACGGCGGCGACGAGCTCTTCTTTGTCACCACGATTGCCGCCGAGGATGGGCTGCGTGCGCTGCTGTCTTCGGCGCCGGGCAGCATTGATACGTCGCAGCAGGTGGCCAGCGGGACGGCCTCCGCTTCCGGGCACGGACCAACAATGGACGACGACGGCTTCGACGGCTAGTTGCCGCAGCCCCCGGTTTGCCGGGGGCTGCTGGGGGCTGCGGCGTCAGGCGGCTTGGCCGCCGCCTGCTTCAGCTTCGGCCGGAGCCGGCCGCGTGACGAGCCACGCGATCCAGACGCCCAGGATGTAGAGGGGCGCGCCCATGATGAGGCGGGTGGTGGCGAGGGCCGCCAGGCCATCGGTTCCCGCCAGGTACAGGGGAACCTGGACGATAAGCCGGAGCGCCAGGACGGCCACGATGATCCAGGTGCCCAGGCGGTAGGCCCTGACCCGGGCAGGGTCTTTCCGCCAGTCCACACCTTCATTGCGGATGAAGCCGAACAGCAGCCCGGCTATCGGCCACCTCACTGCAATCGAGAGGACCATCGCCAGGATATATGCGGCGTTGGTCAGGAAACCGGGCAGGTAAAAGTCTTCTGCCTTGCCGGTGGTGTTGGCCAGCCAGGCTGAGATGCCCACGCCGACAACACCGGCGAGGGCCTGGGTCAGGGGTCGCCGCTGAACGAGGCGGACGACGGTGAACACTGCTGCCGACACCAGCGCTGCCACCAGGGACAGGGGCAGTTCACGGGTGACGGTAAACGCGATCAGGAAGACCAGCCCGGGAACAATGCTCTCGGCGATGCCCTGCACCCCGCCGGCGCTGCGCAGCACGTCCACGCGGCCATCATGGGTGCGGTGCAGCCCGGCCTTGGCGGCGTATTCGGCGGCCAACCCCGCCATCGGCGATGGTTCCCCGGCCGGTGCCTTCCGGGGCGTGGAGCCCGGGGTCTCGGATGGGTCGGGCTGGCGGGCGGTCATTCGTTCTCCTCGCGGGACAGGATCTCGTAGCGGGGGTTGAAGATGGTGGGCAGGTCCTTGCCGCGGGCCAGCATGCCTTCAACCCGCAGCACGGCGCCGGCCTCGATGCCGGGGACCCGTCGTCGCCCCAGCCAGACGACGCGAAGCCGCGGCGCCCTGCGGCGCCCTGGCCCCAATCCCGGGCCTCCGGCGTCAGCATCGGCGAGCAGTGCGCTGAACTCGGCGGTCCGGTCGGCCGGCACGAAGGTTACCGATTCAACATGGCCCTCGCACAGGACGCGGCCCTTGTCCGGAAGCTGGTCGATGGGGGTGATCCCGGTGTCGCGAAAAGCTCCGGGGGACTCAGCCGATTTGGGTGATTTCCGGACCACGTTCGGGCTCCTCCAGGGTGGGCGCAGCGGGCGGAGGAGTGGCGGACGCATCCTTGGGCAGCCGCAGCTGCAGGAGGTCGCGCGGAGGCATGGGGCTGTCGCCCCGCACGACTACGACCTTCCGGAACAGTGCTTCCAGCGGTTCGGCGGCAGGCTTCTCGAGTGCTGCGGGACCGCCCAAAACGCCGCGGAGGAACCACCGGGGTCCGTCCACGCCGATGAACCGGGCGACGCGGTAACCCTGGCTGCCGTCCGGCAGGCCAGCGGGGAGTTTGGCGACGAGCTCGGTCCCGAAGGCACCTTCCACCTCTTCAACCTGCCCGCCCTGTGCGCCCACCGACTGGCCGATCTGCTCGCGGATCTCATCCCAGAGCGTTTCAGTCTTGGGGGCGGCAAATGCCTGCAGCTGCAGGCTGGATCCGTTCAGGTCCAGCGTGACGGCCACGACCCGCTGGGTTGCTTCCTCCACTTCGAGGCGGAGCTGCAGGCCTTCGCTGGGCGTGATCAGCAGGGCGCCGAGGTCCACGAAGCCGTCACGGCTGCTGATCTCGGCTTCGTCGAAGGGTCCGTCCTGGCGGAAGGCTGACGTACCGGGCTCCCCCGTGCCGGTCTCTGCGGCGGTGAGGGATTCGTCCGGTTCAGCCGGCTCTGCGTTCTTGGCTTTCCTGCCGAGCCCAAAGACCATGGGTGACTCCTTAGTTATGAATGTGCCGGCGCGAACCGGGTCCGTGCAACGGATACTGGCGTGGCAGCGGGGACAGCGGAGGTGTCAGGCTCCGGGGACGGTAAAGCCGCCGGTGGAACCAAAGCCTCCAGTACCCCGGACGGACCCGCTCAATTCGCTGACAGGAATGAATTGGGCGTGCTCCACCCGCTGGATCACCATCTGGGCAATTCTATCGCCGCGGCGGAGCTCGATCGGCTGGGACGAGTCGGTGTTCAGCAGGGTGACGGAAATCTCGCCCCGATAGCCGGCGTCCACGGTTCCGGGGGCGTTGACGATGGTCAGGCCGTGCTTGGTGGCCAGGCCCGACCGGGGGTGGATCAGGGCCACGAAGCCTTCGGGAAGGGCGATGGCGACGCCCGTCGGTACGAGCTTGCGCTCCCCCGGCAGCAGCACTACGTCCTCCCGCGCGCGAAGGTCCGCCCCGGCGTCGCCCGGATGCGCGTAGGACGGGGCTTCCAGCTCCGGGTCCAGCATTTTCAGCTGCACCTGGAGGGTCGGTGCGCCGGGGGCCGGGGAGGCTGCCTCCGGGGCAAGGTCTACTGTGGCGGGATGATCAGTCACAGTCACTCACTCTAACCCGCGCTCCCAAATCGCTCCTAGGGCGGCAATCTGCTCGGCACCCTCCCCCGGTGCAGCGGCGCTGTCCCAAGGTGAAATAGCGGCCCAAAGGTGGAAAGCTTGGTTCATGCCCGAATCAAGCCCGTCCGCATCAGTCCCCAGCACACCGTCCGCAGGGGCGCCTGCTGCCTACCGGGAAAAGCTGTGGCCCAACGCCTGGATCTGGATCATCGCAGCGGGTGTTTCCGCCGCCGGAATCCTGGTGTTCGCACCCATCAGCATGGCCGCGGGCTACACCGCGGCAGCTGTCCTCTTCATCATCATTGCGGTCCTCCTGGTGCTTTCCACTCCCGCCATCACGGTTACGGAGGATTCCCTCACGGTTGGCCGGGCCACGATCGAACGCAGGTTCGTTGGTGAAGTACAGCAGTTCCGTTCAGATGAGGCGACGGCCGAGCGCGGTACCAGGCTCAATGGCCTGGCGTACCTGTGCATCCGCGGCTGGATCGACCCCGTGGTCAGGATCGAGATCACCGATCCCGCAGACCGCACCCCCTACTGGCTGGCCTCCACCCGCCACCCGGACCAGCTGACGGCAGCCCTTGCCCGGCGCTGACATCCGGCGCAGGAGCTGGCCGGGCCCCGGATCCAGCGGAAAATGACGGCGCGCCATGCCCCTTGAGCCAAATCCGCCCGGCCGGGTGGCAGAGTTTCGATTGATAGTAATGCCAGGGTGGAGGATTTGTATGCAGGATCTACGGCTTGTAGGCGTGCACGACGACGGGACGCATCTCCTGTTGAGCGGGGCCGGCGGCGAGATGTTCCAGCTGCCGATCGACGAGGCACTCAGGACGGCGAGCCGGACCACGGCCAAGCCGCGTACCGAGCGGCCCGCCATTCCCATGTCGCCGCGCGACATCCAGGCACGGATCCGGGCCGGCGCCACAGCAGCCGACGTCGCGGAACTGTCCGGCCTGCCATTGGCCAAGGTTGAACGGTATGAAGGCCCCGTCCTGGCTGAGCGCGAGTACGTGGCCCAGCAAGCGCGCAAGGTGGAAGTAGCGGCGCCCTCCCCCGGCCACGACATCTACCGTTCCGCGTTTGGCGACAATCCAGCCACCCTCGGGGACATGGTGGCGCACCGGCTGTCCGCCCATGGCATCGACCCTGCGACGGTGGAATGGGACTCCTGGCGGCGCCAGGACGGCACATGGACTGTGTCGGCAAGCTTCGAAGCAAAGTCCGGCGGAACGCCCGGCATCGGCGAGGAGCCGCCCGCCCTCTGGACGTTCAACCCGGCGCGGAAGTCCCTCCAGAACACCAACCGCTGGGCGCAGCAGCTCAGTGAACTTGAGCCGCTGGACGGGCCGGTGCCTGCCCGCCGCCTCACAGCAGTTTCCGATCGTCCCTTCGATTTCGAAACGGACGCGGATGCTGGGAAAGCTTCCTCCCCAGGCCAGGCAGGCCCTGCGCAGGCTCCCGGCAAGGAAGCCGACGGCCTGCTGGACATGCTCCGTTCACGACGTGGCCAGCGCCTTGGCGTGGATGAGGACTCAGACGACGCCCTGGCGCTGCTGCTGACCCACGGTGTGCCGGCCGCCCACCCGCGCCCCTCCGAGGTTGCCGCCGAGCCGGAGGAACAGGAACCGGAACCGCAGGATGAGAAGGGCGACGCCCCTGCCGCGCAGGGTGATTCGTTCATCCGGCGCCGCGATACACGGCCTTCCATGCTGTCCAGGCTCAGCCTCCTTCCGCCGCACCGGGACGTTGACGATGACAGGCTGAGGCTGCACGACGGCGTCAGCACCGACACGAGGGAAATCACCATCGCCGCGTCCCCGCAGAAGCCATCCGGTTCCGCTCCGGCCGCGGACAGCGGGGCTTCCAGTGGTGCCGGGCTGGATGAGCTGCTGGGCGGCAATCCGCGCCGTCCGGCAGCCAAGCAGGACGATTCCTCCCCCAGCACGGGCCAGCTGCCCGAGACCGAGGCGCCGGAACGGCCCGCTCGGCCGAAGCGCTCCAGCGTGCCGTCTTGGGATGAGATCGTCTTCGGCACGCGAAGCGAGTAGCAGCCCCGTGGCCGGTGCTGCGTAGGCGCTCCGGCGAGTGCTAGACTCCGCCGCAGTATCCCCTTGCGGCCGCCATCAGGCCGCGATCACCCAGGAGGTCCGCAGTGCCGCATACCACCTGCCACATGTCGGTCTCGCTGGACGGTTTTGTCGCCGGGCCCGGCCAGAGCCGCGAGAACCCCTTGGGCCGACGCGGGATGGAACTGCACGCCTGGCACCTTGGGGATCCACGAGCCAACGATGCCGACCAGATTGCGAACGAATGGCTCATGCGGCCTCGCGGGGCGTACGTGATGGGCCGGAACATGTACGGCCCCGTCCGCGGGGACTGGGACGAAGAATGGAACGGATGGTGGGGGCCGGAGCCGCCGTACCACGCTCCGGTGTTCGTGCTGACCCATTTTGCACACGACCCCATCGAGATGGAGGGCGGGACGACCTTCCATTTCGTCACCGGCGGGTTCGACGAGGCCTACGCCGCGGCTTGCGAGGCGGCCGGGGATGACGGCGTCGACATCGCCGGTGGTGCCTCCACCGTGCGGCAGGCTCTGGCGGCCGGTGTGATTGATGAGCTCACCCTCGACATCGCGCCAGTACTGCTCGGTTCGGGTGAGCGAATCTTTGACGGGACTGAATCCTTCAACTTCGAGCCCGTCGAGGTGCTCCACTCCCCGCTGGCCACGCACATCCGCTACCGTCGACTGGGCTGACGGCAGGACCCGGCGGTTAGGCAAGTCGAAACCCGGACAGCCTTCGTCACCGGCGGTCATAAAGCCAGTTGCGCCAGGAGGGCTTCCTCGAGCAGGCTTCGGTCCCCGGGGAGGACGCCGGGTGGCCACCAAGGTGGTTCCCAGTCCTGGTGTTCGCTGGTGTAGTGGCGGCCGGTGGGTGAGGTCCAGCCGGGTGGTTCGTTTTTGCTGGCCGGAGTGGGTGTCCAGCCGGTGGTGTGCCGGAGCCGGTGGTGTTTTCGGCAGGGCTGTCCCAGGTTGCTGACCCCGGTGGTGCCGCCGTTGGCCCAGGCGAGGAGATGGTCTGCTTCGTTGTCCGTGGAATTGTTGCTGCACCCGGGGAACGGACATTTGCCGTCCCGCAGCCGCAGCCAGGCCCGCATCGCTTTGGTGACCCGGTAGCTGGTCCGCCCGATCTCCAGCGGCGCCCCGTCCCGGGGATCCACCAGCACCCGGTAGAACGAGTCGGCGCCGTTGGCGACCAGTTGCCGGGCCATGGACGCCGGGATCGGCCCGTAGCCGTCCAGCATGGCCGGTTCGTCCGTCTGGCCCGTCAGCGAGCACACCGGGACCGTGACCAGCACCTGGGCCCGGATCCGCGGCGACAGACCATCTGCTGCTTCGACATCCTCAGCCGTGGTACCGCTGCCCAGGATCGCGTCAGTGAAGTTGTCAGCGCGCAGCTGGGCCAGGGTGCGGGGCTCATCCGGGCCCTGCATGCTCCGGGCGGTGGCGGTCAGCCGGTTCCACCCCGCCAGCGCCCGGTCCGCGGGCAGGTAGGCCGACAGCCAGGCCATGCCGTTATCGTCCGGCCGGAACTCCACCCGCCGATCCAAGATCCCCTTGGCATGGCGGATTTCGATGCTCTCGGCATGATGACGTTCCCGCCAGGACCTGGCCTTGGTCCTGAACCGGTGCGCCGGCATCTGCCCCACCGGGCATCCCCTGGCAGGGCCCGGAGCGTCAGGGTCCAGGAAATGGGCCTCCAGCGCGGCGGCACCGTCAGCATCAAGACTGGCCGTTTCGTCCACCATGGCCAGGGCGTGCTGCCAGGACAGGGCCCCGGCCTCCAGGGCCGCAAGGGTTCTGGGCAGCGTAGTGGCAAGGGCATGGGAGGCGGCCAGGAACGATCCCGCAGCCCGCGGCCCCAGAGCCAGCACACACCCGATCTCCGCCGCGACCGCCATCTCCTGCGCCTGCACCGGCACATCCGGCCCGGCAACCGCATGGGCGCTCTCTGCATACTTCACCGCAGCCTTCGCCTTCAACCCCGCGAACCCGCCCTCCACCTCACGGGCTCCGGCAAGAATATCCAGGCAACCATCCGCCAACCCCGCTAAGGGATCAGCTCCCGAAAACGGCTCGGGACCGCACCCCTCCACCTCGGCATGAAGCACAGCAAGGCCAGCACGGATGTCCTCATAAGCCTTGGCCACCGCTGCTTTCCCCATAAACCCATCATGGCAAGGGGGTACGACATTCTGACTGCCCTGACGTCAGCTCTGGCTGGGCCAACACGAACTAGTTGCGTGTCTAGACGCTGGCTGCCCAACAAGTCCGCAATCGGCTGCCTGCATTTGCCCTAACCAGAAACCCGGAATGGTTCAGAAACAGTCTTCCCGCCCATCTGCTCGACCAGTGCCAGGTGAACCGCTTCATGAATGATTCAACCCGGTAAAGGATTGGCTATAGGTACAGCTCACTAAATACGGGGTAGGTCGGCTACAAAGGCATCCAAAAGCCGCAGATCGAATCGATCAGCGACGTGCGTCGTCTCTGTGATTGAACCAAGGCCATCGCCGGGTAGTTGCCAAAATATCCGATTCGGTCTGAGTCGATTGAGGCATTGGTACCACTCGATAAGGGGCTCCCGCAGCTTCGCATGAAGCTCGAATGACCGCCGGCAGCGGGAAGCATCGCCTTCCTTCTGTGACCGCAAGGTATTTTCATCGGGGACCGTCACCAGCACGAGGTCCGCAAATCCCAGCTTTTGGTAGCTCATGGCTTCGCGCACGCATGCTAGCTCGGAAGCAAACCGTGAGGACGGGGCTGCACCGACTCGCGCCAAGCACCACGAGTAGTGCAGCTTCATCGGATCGCCGTCGCAGATCGCCACTCCCGCACTCTTCTCAAGGTCCAGCGCCTGCGACCAGCGGGCTGTATTCACGCCAGTCCAGTAATGGGCTTGGCTCGCGGTATCACGTCCGTCCGGTTCGGTACCCGTTGGTGCGTATTCAGCCACGAACTCAACGGAGGTCGATTTGCACCACGTCGTTTTCCCGGCCGCACTGGGACCCTCAACTGCAACGATCACTAGGCGATGCTATATCGCGAGGGGACCTGTCCCCCATGAACCATTCCCTCAAGGACCCCAAAGCTGATTCCGCATCGACTCGAGGTTTCCCTTCACTCAATACCCTGGATTTTCAAGACGCCGGGGAGTGTTGCGGACGATCTTGCCCAGTCTGCTGAATGAGCAGCCAATCCACGCCCAGAGCCCTGCGCGGATCCCTTGAGGCAGGAGCACGTGGATAGGTGTCGGCTTAACTACGGTCACTCCTGCGTGCGCATGGGCGGGTGCCAAGTCCCCGGTGATTCCCACCCTGATAGGAGCGGGAGTTGCCGGCCTTATCGCTGGCCGCCGAAGGACACGGGCGCACTGAACACTGCAGGGCTTCACTCCGCGATCGC
Source organism: Arthrobacter sp. E70 (assembly GCF_058266945.1). Taxonomy (NCBI): domain Bacteria; kingdom Bacillati; phylum Actinomycetota; class Actinomycetes; order Micrococcales; family Micrococcaceae; genus Arthrobacter; species Arthrobacter sp. E70. The sequence continues at coordinate 231,910 of NZ_JBYQFR010000008.1, forward strand.
GGCCAATGCTGCCTAAGCCCCGGTACCAGGCGCGCCCGGACCGCCGGTTCCGCGCCACAGGCAGGCGTCGACCTCGAACGGCAGCAACTGGTCCTGCTGGGCCATCAGCTTCGCACCGTGGGCGCTCACCCGGCGCATGAAGTGCCGGCGGCACAACGTCTCGTACCCCACCACGGGAAGATGCTCCGCTTCCGGGGCTGCCGTGGCATCCACCACCATGTCCACGTCGCCCACCACCACCTGGGCACCTTCGGTGACCATGACGCCGTCGACCGTCCTGGCGTTGTGCGTGGCGCGGCGCCCGCACCAGCAGAGCGCTTCAACCTGCAGCACCTGCACCCGGTCCGCCAGTTCGATGAGCCGCTGGGAGCCCGGGAACAACCGGGTGCGGAAGTCCGCGGTGATGCCGAACGCAAAGACGTCGACGTCGATCTCGTCCACCACCTTGGCCAGCTGCTCCACCTGCTCCGGGGAGTAGAACTGGGCCTCGTCGCAGATCAGGTAGTCCACCCGCTGGCCGCGGGTCCTGCGCAGCATGACTTCCTCCCAGAAGTCGGTGCTGTCCACCACCTCCACGGCGTCCGTCTCCAATCCAAGGCGGCTGGAGATCCGGGACTCGCCGGCACGGTCGTTCCGGCTGAAGCGCACGCCCCCGCGCCCCCGGGCCCGGTGGTTGTAGTCCATCTGCAGGGCCAGCGTGGACTTCCCGCAGTCCATGGTCCCCGAGAAAAAAATCAGTTCAGCCACGCCTGCGTCTCCCCTCGGCCGTGAAGCAAAGCAGCGGGACTTCCCGCTCGGCCTTGGTCAGGGAGCCGTGCTGGCCCACCACTTCCATGGCCGTGGGCCGCATCCGCCGGCCATCGTACAAGGCAAGGGCGTCGCGGGCCGCGATCATCACGTCACCAATCCGGCGTTCGACGGCGGGACGGACCTCACCGAAAAGTCCCCCGGCTATGGCTTCGTCACGCGTAAAGGCCCACACCCTGGTGCCGAAACGCGCCTTCCAGGCAGCGAGCAGGCGTTCCCGGCCATCGGCGCCGTGGCCGTCCTCCAGGTACAGGTGCACCATCCGGGGTTCACCGGCGGTGTGGCGGACGCCGTCCACCAGCGCCGGGTCGGTGGAAAAGTCGATGCGCTGCGGCACCGGAACATCCAGCATTCCGTGGTCCGCAGTAAGCAGGATGGTGGTGCCGGCGGGCAGTGAGGCGCTGAGCCGCTTCACCGTTGCGTCGAGTTCCTCCAGCTGGTGCTCCCACTGTTCGGACTGGCAGCCGTACCGGTGGCCGGCCTTGTCCAGCTCGTTCACGTAGAAGTACATGAGCGACGGGCCTGCGGCAGCCATGGCCTCAGCCGCCGCAGCGGTCCTGGCGTGTGCCGTGGTGCCCGAGATGAACCTGCCGCCGCGCAGGGCGGCCCGTGTCATGGGCGAGCCATCGAACTGGGAAAGGCTCACGGTGCTGACGTCCACGGCGCTGGCGGCGCGCTCGAAGACAGTCGGGAACGGCTGCCAGGTGGACGGGTCAACGCCGGCGTCCCAGTTCCCCAGGAGGTTCACCACCTTGTCCTGCTCAGGATCCAGGACGTCGTAGCCCACCATGCCGTGCTGGCCGGCGGACAATCCTGTGCCGAAGCTGGCCAGCGCTGCCGCGGTGGTGGAAGGGAATGCCGAGTCCAGCCACACGGGAACTTCGCCCTGCCCCGCCTGGATGACCGAACGCAGGAACGGCGTGTGCGCCGTCTTCTGCTTCAGCAGGTTCCTGCCCAGGCCGTCCGCCAGCACCACGCAGACGCGGCTGGCCGCAGGAAGGCCAAGGGTGTTGCTGAAACCGTCCACGCCCATGCTGGCAGCGGCGCTGGTCAGGACTTCGGCGACGGAACGCCGCCCGTACGCGGGCGGCGGCGGCAGGTCGGGGACGCGACCGGAAACGGCGGGAGCTGGTGCGGCGTGGTGGCTGTCGTCCGGCATCAGCGCTGCTGGTGCCCGCGACTGAGCCGGTTGCCGAACACTCCTGAGCGCGGCCTCGGCGCCATCGACTGCACGTGGGACACGGGAGCCGGGGAGCCGGTGTTGACAGCGCGCAGGGCGCGGGCGAACAGCTTGGCATCCTGCACGGCCTGCAGCCCGTCCGCCTCCGCGCTGATCCGCAGCACGATGTCTTCCTGGGCGATGGTGCCGGTGTAGCCGTGGTCCGCTTCGCACTGCGGGTCGCCGCAGCTGGCCGGGCCCATGTCCAGCCGCTGGCCACCGGACCATGCGATGGACAGGGTGAGCTCACGCACAGGATCGGACGGCTTGTAGTTCTGCGGCTGGGCGTACATGTAGCTCAGCACCACGGAACGGATCTGCGCCACGGGAACCGATTCGGTGGAGATCTGGGCGACGATCTGCTCCCCTGCCTCGTCCAGTTGCTGGTCATCCACGTGGGTGATGACCAGCATGTCGGCCGTCAGGACCAGCACGGTGATGTGGCGGCGCACCTCGGCGCGGTCGAAGTGGGTTTCCAGGTGCACCAGGTGGGCCACGCATTCCCGGCCGTCGAGCGCGTCGTCGACGACGTCCGAGACGAGGCGCGGGTAGAACCCGGCCTTCTGCAGTGCGTCCTCAAGGCTCCGGCCCTGCTCACCGTGGTTGTGTGAGCTGTGCTGGCGCACTGCCTGGTTTTCGTTGCCGGGCGTTTCGGGCGCGGACGCGGGAGGCGGAAAGCTCATGCCCCCTATTTTCACAGATCGCCCGGCCAACTTACCAACCGCGTCAGCCCAGCATGGCCCGGCGCGCGCTGTCCGTGCGCTGGGCGGCGTTGCCAATGCGGACATCCGCGGCAAGGATGGTGGCTCCGGAGGTTCCTACGAGGACGGGGTTGAATTCCACCAACGCGATTTCGGGATGGTTGTCCTTCATCCAGGCCAGCCTGCCGGCGAGGTCCTCCAGTGCGGCAACGTCCACAGCCGGCAGGCCCTGGTAGCCGAACAGCTTCCGGGAGGCGCGCGGGGACCGGATGAAGTCGTGCACATCCGCGGCAGAGAGCGGCGGCACCCGGTGCGCCCAGTCGTCCAGGAGGTTGACGGCGTCCCCGGCCAGCCCGAATGAAATGACCGGACCCAGCAGGGGGTCCTCGATGGCGCGGAAGGTGCATGCCTGCCCCACTGGCGCCATGGCCTGGACTTCCAGCGCCGGGCTGCCGTAGGCGGCGAGCGCCCGGCGCATCTGCAGCACGTTCTGGCGCAGCGATTCGGCGTCCTCGATGCCAAGGCGCACGCCGCCCAGGTCCAGGCGGTGCCGGAGGGCGGGGTCGGTGGTCTTCAGCACCACCGGCCAGCCCAGGGAGTCTGCGGCCGCCACCGCCTCTTCCGGCGTGGTGAAGCCCACTGACGGCAGGACGGAGATGCCGTAGTGGCCCAGGAGTGTGGCCGCGGCGGCGGGGTCCAGCTGTTTGAGTTGTTCGCCCGTGACGTCCGCCAGGAGTGTTTCGAGCAGGGCGTCGGCTTGCCGGGGATCGCACCCGGCGGGTTCGACGAAGTGCCCCTGGTCACGGGCTGCCCACTCGGCGTACCGGACCACGGCCGCGAGCGCGGCCACGGCGGCTCCGGGGTTGGAGAAACAGGGAAGGGTGCAGTCCTTGCTTCCCACCATCCCCTCCACGTTGACGGCGGGGTCAAGGATGCCGGTGAAGACGGCCACCACCGGTTTGCCGGCCGCTGCCGAGCATTCCGCAAGCACCGTGGCTATGGCGTCGGGCTCCAGCCCGCGCGCCGGCAGCAGGGCGGCGACGGCGGCGTGCACGGTGTCCGGCGCCAGCGCCTCCAGCACGGCGGTCCGCAGGGCGGGCAGCGCCACCGACTGGCCCGTGTCGAGGTCGAGGCCGGCCACCACGTGCGCCACGCCCAGGCCGTGGGCCTTGGCGCTGTCCGCAACGACGGCGCCGAGGGCCGGCGAGTTGCTGAGAACGGCAATGTCCGCTCCCGTGGGAAGCGGCTGGCCCGACACGACCTGCGCCACGTCCACGAGCTGTTCCACGGTTTCAACGCGGATCACCCCGGACTGGCGGAGCATCGCATCCAGCGCTCCGGCCGGTGCCTGCGTGGTGCGCACGGCGTGCCCCGGCGGCAGGCGCAGGCCCATGGTGTCCGACTTGGCCACGATGACCGGCTTGGTCCGGGCAAGGCGCCGGGCGATGCGCGAGAATTTGCGCGGGTTGCCCACCGACTCCAGGTAAAGGCCCACGGCGGAGGTGTCGGCGTCGTCCTCCCAGTACTGCATCAGGTCGTTGCCGGAGACGTCGGCCCGGTTTCCGGCGGAAAGGAGGGTGGACAAGCCCAGCCGGCGCCGGCTGGAGGCGGCATAGAGTGCCACGCCGATCGCGGCCGACTGGCTGAACAGGCCCAGGCCCCCGCGCAGCGGCAGGGAGGGGGCCATGGACGCGTTCAAGGACACGTCCGGGTGGGTGTTGACGATGCCAAGCGACGCCGGCCCGATCACCCGCATCCCGTTCGCCCGGGCCTGGCGCACCAGGGCGCGCTGCCGCAGCAGGCCGCGTTCGCCGTCGTCCGCGAAGCCTGCCGAGGCGATCACCACGCCTTTGACGCCTGCGGCGGCACACTCGGCCACCACGCCGCTGACCTCCTCGTACGGCACCGCGACGATGGCCAGCTGGACGGGATCGGGAACCTCGGACAGCTTGCCGTAGGACATCATGCCGGCCAGTTCCAGCGCTTCGGGGTTGATGGCGTAGACGGGCCCGTGGAAGCCGCCCTCAATGATGTGCTCCAGCAGCTGGTAGCCCACGGTGCCCCACTTGCGGCTGGCTCCGATCACGGCAACGGACGACGGCGCCAGCAGGTCCCGGACGCTCCTCGCCTCCGCCCGGTGCTCGCGGGATTCCATCACCGCACGCGATTTCTCCGTGGGGTCGATGTTGAATTCGAGGCTGACGACGCCGTCGTCGAAATGGCGTTTGACGTCGTAGCCGGCGTCCGAGAAGACCATCAGCATCTTGCGGTTCTCCGGCAGCACCTCGGCGGTGAACTTGCGGATCCCGTTCTCATGGGCGGCAGCGGCCAGGTGCTCCAGCAGGATGGAGCCGATTCCCCTCCCTTGGTGGGCGTCGGCGATGTTGAACGCCACCTCGGCCTGGGTGCGGTCGGGAAGCCGGTCATAGCGCCCGATCCCGATGATTTCGCCGTGGATGGTGATCACGAACGCCACCCTGTCCTTGTAGTCCACCTCGGTGAAGCGCTTGAGTTCCTTCGCGGACAGCCTGGCCTTGAACGCAAAGAAGCGCATGTAGATTGAATCCTGCGACTGCCCGGTGTGGAAGGCCTGGACGGCGTCGGCGTCAGAGGGGTGGATAGGACGCAGGTGCGCTGTCCCGCCGTCCCGCAGGACGACATCGGCTTCCCAATGTTCCGGATATTCGCCGTCCCCGGGCTGATCCACCATAGGCTTAGCCTAGCCAAAAACTATCGCAGCACGCCCTACAGGCTGCGCAGTAACCCCAGAAGGATTTACCAGCCCCATGGCCCGCCGCCAAAGCCCAGCCCCGATCGCCGACGACAACTACACGGAAAACATCGTCGATATCGATGTCACGTCCGAAATGCAGGGCTCCTTCCTGGAGTACGCGTATTCGGTGATCTACTCGCGCGCCCTTCCGGACGCCCGGGACGGGTTGAAGCCGGTACAGCGCCGCATCCTGTACATGATGAGCGACATGGGCCTGCGCCCGGACCGCGGACATGTCAAGAGCGCGCGTGTGGTGGGCGAGGTAATGGGCAAGCTGCACCCGCACGGCGACGCCGCCATCTACGATGCGATGGTGCGCATGGCGCAGGACTTTTCCCTGCGCCTGCCGCTGATTGACGGGCACGGCAACTTCGGTTCGCTCGACGACGGCCCGGCAGCGCCGCGGTACACGGAGGCCCGGCTGGCGGCGGCGGCCCTCACGCTCACCAACCACCTCGACGAAGACGTGGTGGACTTCGTCCCCAACTACGACAACCAGCTCACCCAGCCGGACGTCCTTCCCGCCGCGTTCCCCAACCTGCTGGTCAACGGCGCCACCGGCATCGCCGTCGGCATGGCCACCAACATGGCCCCGCACAACCTGGTGGAAGTCATTTCCGCCGCCCGGCACCTGATCGCCAACCCCGAGGCAACGCTGGATGACCTCATGCGCTTCGTGCCGGGCCCTGACCTGCCCAGCGGCGGGCGCATTGTGGGCCTGGACGGCATCCGGGACGCCTACGCCACGGGCCGCGGCTCCTTCAAGACCCGCGCCAAGGTGGAAATCGAACAGCTCTCTGCGCGCCGCACCGGCCTGGTGGTCACGGAACTGCCGTACATGGTGGGCCCGGAAAAGGTCATCGAGAAGATCAAGGACGCCGTCAACGCCAAGAAGCTGACCGGCATCAGCGACATCGTGGACCTCACCGACCGCAAGCACGGGCTGCGGCTGGTGATCGAGCTCAAGAACGGCTTCAACCCCACCGCGGTCCTGCAGCAGCTCTACCGGTACACGCCGATGGAGGACTCCTTCGGCATCAACAACGTCACCCTGGTGGACGGCCAGCCGCAGACGCTGGGCCTGGTGGACCTGCTGAGCGTCTACGTCAACCACCGCATCAACGTGGTCCGCCGCCGGACCGTCTTCCGGCTCGGGAAGAAGAAGGACCGCCTCCACCTGGTGGAGGGCCTCCTCATCGCCATCGTGGACATCGACGAGGTCATCCAGATCATCCGGTCCTCCGACGAAGCCGCCGCTGCGCGCGAGCGGCTGATGTCCATCTACGACCTCACCGAAATCCAGGCCAACTACATCCTGGAACTGCGCCTGCGCCAGCTCACCAAATACTCCCGGATCGAGCTGGAAAAGGAACAGGACGAGCTCCGGCGCGAGATCGCCGAACTCCAGGCCATCCTGGACTCCGAGGAACTGCTCCGCACCGTGGTATCCGACGAACTCGGCGCCATCGCCGAGGAACACGGCACCCCGCGACGGACGGTCCTGCTCGAATCCGAGGCCGTCTCCCCCACCGTGGCCGCCGAGCTGTCCGGGGCCAACGGCAAGAAGGGCAAGGCTGCGCCGTTGTCGCTGGAGATTGCGGACGACCCCTGCTGGGCGATCCTCACCGCATCCGGGCAGGTGGCCCGCACTACCAACCAGGAACCGCTGGCCGAAGCCGGGCCGCGGAGCAAGCATGATGTCTACACCTCGGTGGTGAAGACATCGGCGCGCGGTGAGATCGCCGCCGTCACCTCCCTGGGCCGGATGCTCCGCCTGCAGGTCATGGACATGCCGGTGCTGGCGCCCGTGGCCGGGCTGCCCAACCTGGCCGGCGGCGTTCCGGCCAAGGAATTCCTGACCCTGGTGAAGGGAGAATCGCTGGTGGCCTTCGTGCGCCTGGACGAGGTCCTGGCCATCGGCACCGCCCAGGGCGTGGTCAAGCGCGTCCAGCCGGACTACCCGCTGAACCGCGAGGACTGGGAAGTGATCACGCTCAAGGACAAGGACTTCGTGGTGGGCGTGGCACCGGCGGCCGCGGACGACGCCGACCTGGTCTTCCTCACCCGCCAGGCGCAGCTCCTGAAGTTCCCGGCAGGCAACGTCCGGCCGCAGGGGCGGACAGCCGGCGGCATGGCCGGCATCAAACTCGCCGCCGGCGACCAGGTGAACTTCTTCGGGGCCGTCCAGCCCAAGGACGAGGCCGCCGTCGTCGTGACCATCGCCGGCAGCAACGGTGCCCTTCCCGGCACCGCCCCGGGCACGGCAAAGGTGACCGCTTTCTCGGAATACCCGGTCAAGGGCCGTGCCACCGCCGGGGTGCGGTCGCACCGGTTCCTGAAGGGCGAGGACGTGCTGCTGCTGGCCTGGGCCGGGCACGGCCCTGCAAAAGCTTCATCCGCCGCCGGCGTGGCACGGTCGCTGCCCCAGGAGCACGGCCGGCGTGACGGCTCGGGCGTCCCGCTCTCCCAGGCCGTGGAGGCCGTGGGACCGGCCATGGCATGGACGGACGAAGCAGCGGGGGAAGGGTAAAGCCGGGGGTACGGCGCTAGGCTGCCACGTCCCTGCGCCGGAATCCCACGACGGCGAGCGCCAGCAGTACCGCGGCCGTACCGGCGGACACCAGCACGCTGTCCCAGGCCGTGCCCTGCCGCAGCGGGTCGTGGGCGATGTACTGGAAGAACGGGGACACCTTCTGGATCCGGTCAAAGGCATCCACCAGCGGTGCCAGGCCGTTGACGATGTACGCGAGCACCGCCAGCACGGCAGGCACTCCGCGGCTGAGTCCGGTGCGTCCCGTGCTTGCCGACAGTGCCAGGGCAAGGGAGCCGAATACGACGCCGAGCAGGGCCAGGTGGAACATGACGGCCGCCACTTTGTCCGTGGGAAGGACCATGTCCACCATGCTGCCTTCAAGCACCAGGGACACCCCCATCACGGCGGCCAGCAGGAACGTGCCCAGAACCATGGCGAGAAATTTGTCCAGCACCACCCGGCCCCGGCCCACCGGGTTGGACAGCAGCAGGTCCAGGGTGTGCCGGTCCTCCTCCCCGCCAATGGCAGCGGCACCGGCACTGATCGAGTAGATCAGCACGGCAATGGGTCCCATGAAGGAGAGCAGTTCCACCTGGATGTAGCCCGTAGGGGTGGACATGTCCGCGCTGGAGGTGGCGAACAGGGAGCGGAAGGCCTCCGGCATCTGGTCGATAAAGTCGCTCATCGAGGGCTGGGACTTGACCGAGGGCCAGATCGCCGCATACGTGGCCACGATGAGCGCCAGGGAGACGGCCCAGGCCAGCAGCGCCCTGCCTTGGTCCCGGAGCGTCTTCAGCAGGACGTTAGCGAGCATGCCCAACCTCCGCTTCCGCCTCGCCGGGCCTGCCTGTCCCGGCCGTGTCCATCCCGTAGTACCCCAGGAACGTTTCCTCCAGCGGCGCTTCGGCGCACTCGAAATCCTCCACCTGCCGGGCACTGACCCGCTTCAGCAGCGCGTCAAGGGCTGCCTGCGGGGCGCTGCAGGCCAGGGACCGGCCCTCCACCCGCACGTCCCGCACGCCGGGCACCCCCGCGAACTCGGCCGCAGACACTTCTTCGGCGAAACGGGCCCGCACTTGGTGCAGGGACCGGGCAGCCAGCTCCTGGAGGCGCTCCACCGCCACCAGTTTCCCTGCACGGACCACACCAATCCGGTCGGCGACGCGCTCCACCTCGCCCAGGACATGGGAGGAAAACAGCGCTGAGCCACCGGCCGCCGTGTGCTCGCGCAGGATGGCGTGGAAGACCTGCTGGACCAGCGGGTCGATGCCGCTGGTTGGTTCGTCCAGCACCAGCAGCCGCGGCCGGGACATCACCGCAAGGACCACTGCAAGCTTTTGGCGGTTGCCCCGCGACAGCGTGCGGGCGGGCCGGTCCAGGTCCAGTTCGAGCCGCGCGGCGGTCCGGGCCGCCAATTCGCTGTCGTCGCGGTGCCGCAGGTGGGCGCAGTAGGCAATGTGCTGGCGGCCGGTCAGCCGGTCATAGAGCGCCGGCTCCCCGGGTACGTACCCCACAAGCCGGTGGACTTCGCGCGACTGCCGCCACGCGTCCAGCCCCAGCACATGCGCGGTGCCGGACGTGGGCCGCAGCAGGCCCATCAGGAGCCGGATGGTGGTGGTCTTGCCTGCCCCGTTCGGACCCAGGTATCCGAATACTTCGCCCGGGCCGATGGTGAGGCTGACGCCGTCGAGCGCCGTTGTCCGGCCAAAACGCTTCGTCAGCCCGGCGGTTTGCACCAGATATTCCCCGCTCATGGAGCCAAGGCTAGGCCCGGCCTGCACGCCGCTCCAGAGTCCTTTGGCCTGCGGCGGGGGCGTTGGACTCTGGCGGGACTGCTGTGCACGGCGCCGGCGCATCCCGCCTAGACTGCTCTCATGCCTATCGTCCCCGATGAGAAGGACTGGACCTGGGTCCTGTCCCGCGCCTGCCCGGAATGCTCCTTCGACGCCTCAACCGTGACGCCGTCGACGGTCCCCGGGAGCATCCTGAGCGTGCTCCCCCGGTGGCGCGCAGTCCTGCGCCGGCCGGACGTGGCGGAGCGTCCCGACGACAGCACCTGGTCCCCACTGGAGTATGCCTGCCACGTCCGTGACGTCTTCACCCTGTTCGACCAGCGGCTGAACCTGATGCTGGCATCCGATGACGCGCGGTTCGAGGACTGGGACCAGGACCGGACCGCAGTGGAAAAGGACTACGCCGACGCCGACCCCGCCGTGGTGAGCGCCGAGCTCACCGCCGAAGGACAGCAGGTGGCCGAGTCCTTCGCCGCCGTCCGCGAGGAGGAGTGGCCGCGGAAGGGCCTGCGCAGCAACGGCTCCGAATTCACCGTCCTGACCCTCTCCCGGTACTTCCTGCACGACGTTGTCCACCACCTCCACGACGTCGACGGGTAGCGCCGGCCGGCGTCCGGGCTCCTAGCGCGAACCGGCCAGCGATCCCGCCGGCTGCCCCGAGGCCGCTGCCAAGTCCAGCCGCGCGTCGTCGGGGCGGATGTCGGCGGGATTGTGCGTCACCAGCACGACCGTGCGGTCCCGGAGGCCGGCGCGAAGGTCAGCCAGCATGGCCGCGGCGGACTCCGCATCCAGGTGCGCCGTGGGCTCATCCAGCAGGATGACTGCGGCCCCCGTCATCAGGGTCCGCGCCACGGCCAGCCGGGTGCGCTCGCCGCCGCTGAGGAAGGCGCCGCCCGGGCCGATCCGGGTATCCAGGCCGGCGGGCAGCCGGCGCACCAGCCCTGCCAGTCCGACGGCGGCGAGCACCGCCTCCAGCTGACTGTCCTGTTCGCCGGCGGTGTCGTTGGACACAGTGCTGTTGGGGACAGTGCTGTTGGGGACAGTGCCGTCCCGGCCGGGCCGGCCCAGCATCAGGTTGCCGCGGATGGTCGAGTCGAAAAGGTGCGCCTCCTGCGGGCACCAGGCCGCCTTCCCGGTGACCCGTGCGGCACCGGCTGCGGCGGGGAGGAAGCCGAGCAGGACCGACAGCAGAGTGGATTTTCCCGATCCCGACGGGCCGGTGACCGCCAGCCAGCGACCCGGTTCCGCGACGGCATCCAGGCCTGAGAAGACCGGGTCCCCGCCCGGCCACGCAGCGGCAAGGCCTGCCAGCTCGACCCCGGGTTTCCGGCCGTTCCTGGCCGGAACCGGCTGCAGGCCCGTGGCGTTGTCACCACCTTGGGAGGGCAGGTGCGCCCCGCCGTCGAGCGCCCCGGATCCGCCCACCCGCCGCACCACGGTGCGCAGGGCCGGGAACTGCCGCGCCGCCGTCGTCATGGCCGCATACGGTTCCACCAGTGCAAGGAGCAGTAGGACCACCACGGCCGCCGTCGCAGGTGCAAGACGTGCTGCCAGGACGTCGGGGGCGGCCAGCCACGCGGCGGCCAGTGCCGCCGCACCGCAGCCGGCGGTGGCAATGGCGTGGCCCAGGCCGTCAGCCCAGGCCGAACGCTGGGACGCGCGGGTGGCTCTCCGGTCTTCTGCCCCCAGGTCCTCGAGTACGCGGGCCGCCACGCCGTTGGCCTGCAGTTCCGCCCGTGCATCGAGGGCCGCCGCGATACGCCGCAGCACGCTGGAGCGCAGGGCCTGTTCGCGCGCTGCGGACCGGCGGTCCCCCCACAGGGCGGCCGCCGGCGCCAGCAGCAGTCCGGCGGCTGCCGCCGCAATGACGGCGGGGAGCGCGGCCGGCACCAGGATGCCTGTGGTGGCCAGGGCAAGAACCGTCACCGCCAGCGCGGTGATCGGCGGAAGGATGACGCGCGGCATCAGGTCGCGGATGGTGTCGACGTCGTCAATCACCGCGCCCAGGACGTTGCCGCCCTGCAGGAGCCGCCGCAGGGACAGCGCCCGCCGGCTCAGCGATTCCCAGAGCCGGCCCCGCAGCCTCGTGAGGGCGGCGAAGACGGCGTCGTGCAGCAGGAGCCGTTCCCAGTAGCGGAAGACGGCCCGTCCGATGCCGAAGAACCGGACGCCCACGATTGCCGTCAGGAGGTACAGGATGGGCGGCTGTTCGCTGGCCCGGATGATCAGCCAGCCGGACAGTCCTGAAAGCGCGACGGCGAAGACGGCCGCCAGGATGCCGACAAAGGCCGCGGCAGCGAATTTGCCACGCACGGGCGCCAGGATGGCAGCGAGGAGCCGGGCAGCACCGGACGCGTCCCGGGCGGGCTCCGCTGAGGGACTGCCGGGGGCCGGGCCCGTACCGCCAGCTTCCTCCGGGGTTTCCTGGAGCGCCCCGGAAGCCACCTGCTGCGCGGGCAGCACCGCACCGGTCCGGCCGGCGCGGTCTTCCGCGCCTGCGGGCACCGTCTCCGCCGTTCCCGCCGAAATGACCGGCACCAGGTGGTCGGCAAGGTTCCGGGTGCGTTCGTTGTGTGCCACTAGGATGACGGTGGCCTGCCCGCGGAGCCGCCGGATGGCGTCCTCGACAAGGGCGGCGGAGGCATCGTCGAGGTGCGCCGTGGGTTCGTCGAGCAGCAGGAGGGTGGCACCTGTTTCGATCCTGGCCAGCCCGCGGGCCAGCGCCACGCGGCGCAGCTCGCCGGGGCTCAGTTCCGACTGGTGTTTCCCGGCCAGGTGTCCGGCTCCGGCCCGGGCCAGGCAGCGCTCTGCTGCCTCAACGGCGGACCGGCCGGCGGCGCGTCCGGAGTCGGGCGTGAGGTACAGCAGGACTTCGTCCAGGACGGTGTCCGCCGCCATGACCGGATGCTGCGGCACCCAGGCCGCCGCGTGGCGGTCCAGGTTGCGGATGGATCCGGTGATGCTGGTCCCGCCGCCGGTCCCGACTGTTCCCGCAAGTACGCCCAGCACGGTGCTCTTGCCCGCGCCGCTGGGGCCGTCCAGTGCCGTGATCCTTCCCTGCGGGGCCGCGAACGTGAGCGGACCGACGGCGGCACCGGACCGTCCGCCGTAGCGCACCGTCAGCGCAGTGACCTCGAGCGGAGCGGCGGGCCTGCCCGCCTTCGCGGCAGGCAGCGGGGCCTGCCCGCCCCCGTGCGTTACGGCGGTGGTTTCCGCGAGCGCTGCCCGGCCGTCGTCGCTGGCATGGTGGGCTGTGCCCAGCTCCCGCAGCGGAAGGTAGCAGTCCGGTGCCAGGAGCAGGGCCAGCAGGCCTGCTTCCAGCGGCATGTCGCCATGGACCAGGCGGACGCCGATGAACACGGCCACCACCGCCACGGAGATGGTGGCGATGAGTTCCAAGGCCAGGGCGGACAGGAAGGCCGTACGGAGGGTGCCCACGGTGCGGGTGCGGTATTCCTCGGAGATCTCCTCCAGGGCCTTGCGCTGGGCTGTGGCGCGGGCAAGGCCGACGAGGACCGGCAGGCCTTTGGCGAGTTCGAGCATGTGCGCGGAGAGCCGGGCCAGGGACGCCTGCGCCTGGCGCACGCTGTCCTCCGTGTACCGGCCGATCAGCACCATGAACACGGGGATCAGCGGAACGGTCAGCACGATGACGACGGCGCTCACCCAGTCTGCGAAGAGGATCCGCGCGCCGAGGAGCAGCGGGACGGCGGCGCAGTTGACCAGGGCGGGCAGGAACTGGGTGTAGTAGCTGTCCAGGGCATCGAGCCCCCTGGTGGCAAGGACCGCCAGGCCGCCGTCGGCCGGACCCGTGGTGCGTACACCGGTTCGCAGCGCGTGTTCCAGCAGTCCGGCGCGGAGCTCCTCCTTGACGCCCAAAGCTGCCCGGCGCGCCGCCACGGCCTGGCCCCAGACGGTCAGCGAACGGAGGACGACCCCGGCGGATCCTGCGGCCAACTGCCCTCCCCAGTCCGGGTTCCCGGCAACCAGCCCGGCCAGGATTGAGGCCAGCGCCTGGCCGATGAGGACCAGGGACAGCGCCTTGAGCGCCGCCAGGAGGCCCAGCCAGTAGAGGGCCGAACGGGTTGCGGGACCGGAGGGGAAGGTGGGCCGCACGTCAGCCCTTGGTGGTGAAGGCCTTGGCGGCAATGGCCGGGAGGAAGCTGTGGGCCTCCGGGATGTGCGCCGCACTGACCCGGCGGCGGAACACCCAGTAGGTCCAGGCCTGGTAGGCGATCACCAGTGGCAGGCCGAAGGCCGCCACAATGCTCATCAGCCCCAGCGTGTAGTCCGACGATGAGGCGTTGGAAATAGTGAGGTCAAAGGCGCTGTCCAGCGTGGAGGGCAGCACCACCGGGAACACGGCGCCGAAGATGGAGGCGGTGCCCAGCACCAGGAAGGCGCCCAGGGCCAGGAAGGCGCGGCCTTCGGAACCGTTGCGGGCCAGCAGCCAGGCGGTGGCGGCGGCCGCCACGGCCAGGACGACGGCGGCCCAGGTCCAGGGCTTTCCGTCCAGGAACTGGATGATCAGGGCCCACGCTGCAATGGGCAGGAGCAGGACCGGCAGGAGCCGCACGAACCACTGGCGGGCACGGTGCCGGACCTCGCCGTCGGTCTTGAGGGCGAGGAAGGCCAGCGCATGCAGCAGGGAGAAGCCCACCACGGCGAGGCCGCCCAGTACCGCATAGCCGCTGAACCAGGCCAGCGGACCGCCCTCGCGGTCACCGTTCGCGTTCAGGGGCAGCCCGGTGGTGGTGAGGGCCAGGGCGGCGCCCACGCCGAAGGCCGCAAAGAACGACCCCAGCGCGATGGCCCAGTCCCAGCGGTTGCGCCAGCTGTCGGTGTCCACCTTGCCCCGGTACTCGAACGCGACGGCGCGGAAGATCAGGGCGAGCAGCACCACCAGCAGCGGCAGGTACAGGGCCGAAAACAGCGAGGCGTACCAGAGGGGGAAGGCGGCGAAGGTGGCGCCGCCCGCGGTCAGGAGCCACACTTCGTTGCCGTCCCAGACCGGCCCAATGGTGTTCAGGAGCACCCGCCGTTCTGTGTTGTTGCGGGCGAAGGCCTTCATCAGCATCCCGACGCCCAGGTCGAAGCCCTCCAGGAAGAGGTAGCCGGTCCACAGCACTGCGATGGCAATGAACCATATGGTGGGAAGCAGTTCCATTGTTCGTTTCCTCTGCTAGTAGGCGAAGGCCAGGACGTCGTCGGCCGGTTTGGCTCCGCCGGGGCCGCCGGGCGCCTGGTCCTCGTTCTCGTCCGCGGGTGCGTGGGCAAGCTCCGGCATCGCGGAGACCACGCCGCCGCGGATGTACTTGACCAGCAGTTTCACTTCCACCACCAGGAGGACGGCGTAGACGGCGGTCAGGGCCACCAGGGAAGCAATCAGTTCCCCGGCGGAGACGCCCGGTGACACGGCAGCGGCGGTGAACATGAATACCTGGTCAATGCCGCTGGGATCCGGGTTGGGTGCCACCACGAACGGCTGGCGGCCCATCTCGGTGAAGATCCAGCCGGCGGCGTTGGCGCCGAAGGGGGCCAGGATGCCGAAGACCGCCAGCCGCATCAGCCACCGGGATACGGGCACCGTCCCCTTGCGGGTGAGCCAGAGGGCCACCAGTGCGGCGAGGGCGGCGAGCCCGCCGAAGCCGATCATCATCCGGAATCCCCAGTAGGTGACTTCCATGACGGGCACGTACTGGATTTCCTGGCCCGCGCGTTCGCCGTAGATCGGGTTGTCCGGCAGGTGGGTGCCGTAGTTTGCCTTGTACTCGGGCAGCAGGCTGTTGACGCCTTTGACTTCGGTGGTGAAGTCGCCCTTGGCCAGGAAGGAGAGGATGCCGGGGACTTCGATCACTGCCACGACGTCATCGCAGTTCTTCGAGCCCACATTGCCCACGCTCAGGATGGAGAAGCCGGTGCCGTCGTGGCAGGCGGCCTCCGCGGCGGCCATCTTCATGGGCTGTTGCTGGAACATCAGCTTGCCCTGGAGGTCGCCGGTGACGGCGGTGCCGGCGAACGAAATCATGGCCACCACAGCGCCGATCCGCAGGGAGCGGATCCACACCTTGTGGTCGGCCCGGTCACGGCCCGGGATGCGCGCGTCTTCGCCGGGGACCACCCGGCCGTCGGCACCGACCGTGTCCACGCCGTCGTGCCGCCTCCGCCACAGGTGGTACCAGGCGATGCCCAGCAGGAAGCCGCCGGCCACGGCGAGGGCACCGAACAGGGTGTGCGGGACGGCCACCAGGGCGGTGTTGTTGGTGAAGACGGCCCAGGCGTCAGTCATCACCGGCCGCCCGTTGATCATTTCCACCCCTACCGGGTGCTGCATCCAGCTGTTCGCCACGATGATGAAGTAGGCGGAGAGCGCCGATCCAATGACGGCCACCCACAGGCAGGCGAGGTGGATGGCGGGCTTGAGCTGCTTCCAGCCGAAGATCCACAGGCCGAGGAACGTGGATTCGACGAAGAACGCCAGCAGGGCCTCAAGGGCCAGCGGGGCGCCGAAGACGTCCCCCACGAAGCGGCTGTACTCGCTCCACGCCATCCCGAACTGGAACTCCTGGACGATGCCGGTGGCCACGCCCATGATGAAGTTGATGAGGAACAGCTTTCCCCAGAACTTCGTCATGCGGAGGTACTCGGGCTTGCCGGTGCGGTACCAGGCGGTCTGGATCACGGCGACCACCAGGCCGAGTCCTATGGTCAGCGGCACCATCATGAAGTGGTAGACGGTGGTGATGCCGAATTGCCAGCGTGCGATTTCCAAGGCGTCCAAGGCAGTCCCTACTGTTAGGCAATGCAGTTCTTCTACGTTCTGTAGAACTACGACTTCTACAAAGTGTAGAACATGTCCGGCGGTGGTGAAACCGAAAGGCCCCCTTCCAAGGATGGCGCGTACGGGCGCGGCACGCCAGATGTTCTACCTGGTGTAGAAAGTAGGGCGGTTTCCGGGTAAATTTAGTGATGTAGTTGAACAACCGTGTGAAGTCACTGGACGCCGAAGGGCGGCCGGTGCGGGGATACAAAGGAAAAGTGCTATGGCTAGTCTCGGTGAACTGGAACGGGCAGTGATGGACCTGCTCTGGGCGGGCCAGGAAGCGGCTACGGCCAACACCCTGAGGGACCAGCTGGCCCGATCGTCGGCGGCTCAGGGCGGCCCAGGCCACGAGGGCAAGGAACTGGCCGTCACCACCGTCCTCACGGTGCTCTCACGGCTGGAAAAGAAGGGCCTGGTGGAACGCGAACGCGGCACCCGCCCGCACCGGTACCAGGCAGTGTCCAGCCGCGCGGACCACACCGCCGAACTGATGCACGAGGTCCTGGGCTCCGCACCGGACCGTGAAGCAGTGCTGGCGCGGTTTATTGGATCCGTCTCCGAGGGTGAAGCTGAAACACTGCGCAAGCTGCTTGGCCACGCGTAGCGGACCATGTTCTGGGCCTCATACCTGCTGGCGGTCCTTGCAATAATCCTTGCCTGGCCGGTGCCGATCCTCCTGTCGAAGGCGCAATGGCCTGCGCGCTCGCCGTTCACGGCCATGCTCCTGTGGCAGGCGATCGCACTCGCCGGTGGCCTGTCGATGATCGGCGCCATGCTGGTCTACGGCCTGGAACCGGTCGGCGACAACCTGATCGCCGGGCTGCGGGCGCTGGCGGGCATGGTGCTCTTCAACGCACCCACCACCGCCCTGGGGTTCTGGCACATCTTTGCGCTGTCCGCCGCGGCCCTGCTCACGGCACACCTCGTTTTTACCCTGCTGCTGACGTACTACAAGATCCAGCGGCAGCGGCGCCGGCACCGTGAACTGCTTGCCCTGCTGGCTTCTCCGTCAGGCCAGGACGCGGGAACACTGGTCATCAGCCACGACTCCCCTGTCGCCTACTGCCTCCCCGGCGGCGCCCGCTCCGTGACAGTCCTGTCCGACGGGCTGATGGCAGCCCTTGAGCCTGCTGAATTGCGCGCTGTCCTCAGCCACGAAAATGCCCACCTCAGCCAGCGGCATCACTTGCTCCTCTGGGCCTTCGCGGCCTGGCGGCAGGCGCTGCCGTGGCTTCCCACCACCCGGCTGGCCCAGGAGTCGGTCAACTCGCTGATCGAAATGCTGGCCGACGACGTCGCCTTGAAGACCGAAAGCAAGGCGACACTCATCAAGGCCATCGCCATCGTCGCCAGCGGCTCGGCCGGAAACGCAGCAGCCGGTGAGCTCCGGACAGCCTCGCCTGGCCTTGCGTTGTCGAGCCTCGAGCCGGGCCCCGGCGGCCCCGGAGCGGACGCGGTCCGTACCACCGCCTCCCGGGTCAGCCGGCTGCTGTCACCCCAGCCGCAACTTCCGGCCGCCGTCCGCAGCCTGGTGCTGGCGTGCTCCGTCCTGCTGCTGGCGCTCCCCACTGCCCTGCTGGTGGTTCCCGGCCTGCTGGACTGAACTGCCGCCGTCGTGCCTGATGCCGCTGGCTGGGCTTGCCGGCGTCCCGGTCCCGACAAGCCCGCCGGCCTGTCCCCGTAGCCCGTCAGGCGTCGATGCGCTCCCGGTCCAGGCTGGATGCACCGGCGATGATGAAGTCCTTGCGCGGCGACACATCCGACCCCATCAGCAGGTCGAAGATCTCCTCCGCCTGCTGGGCGTTCTCAATCCCCACCTTGCGCAGGGTGCGGTGCCGCGGGTCCATGGTGGTTTCGGCCAACTGCTCGGCGTCCATCTCCCCCAGGCCCTTGTACCGCTGGATCGGTTCCTTGTAGCGTTTGCCCTCCTTGGCCAGGCGGGCCAGCAACACATGCAGCTCGGCTTCCGAATAGGTGTAGATCATTTCGTTGGCCTTCTGGCCGGCGTTGATGACCTCCACGCGGTGCAGCGGAGGCACGGCGGCGAACACCCTGCCTTCGAGGATCATGGGCCGCATGTACCGGAAGAAGAGGGTCAGCAGCAGGGTACGGATGTGGGCTCCGTCCACGTCGGCGTCGGTCATGAGGATGACCTTGCCGTAACGCGCGGCACTGATGTCGAAGCTGCGGCCGGACCCGGCTCCCACCACCTGGATGAGGGCAGCGCACTCCGCGTTGGAGAGCATGTCCCCCACCGAAGCCTTCTGGACGTTGAGGATCTTGCCGCGGATGGGCAGCAGGGCCTGGAAGTCCGAGGACCGGGCGAGCTTCGCTGTTCCGAGCGCGGAATCGCCTTCCACGATGAACAATTCGGAACGTTCGACGTCGTCCGTGCGGCAGTCAGCCAGCTTGGTGGGCATCGAGGAAGTTTCCAGCGCGTTCTTCCGGCGCTGGGTTTCCTTGTGGACACGGGCGGAGATGCGCGACTTCATCTCGCTGACGATTTTTTCCAGGAGCAACGCCGTCTGGGCTTTGTCGTTCTTGTTGGACGAACTGAGCTTGGCCGTGATTTCGCGCTCCACCACTTTTGCCACGATGGCCCGGACGGCGGAGGTGCCCAGGATCTCCTTGGTCTGGCCTTCGAACTGCGGCTCGGCGAGCCGGACGGTGAGGACCGCCGTGAGGCCGGCGAAGATGTCGTCCTTCTCGATCTTGTCGTTGCCGGCCTTGAGCTTGCGTGCATTGTTTTCCACTGCCTTGCGGAACGTCTTCACCAGGGCCTGTTCAAAGCCGGACTGGTGGGTGCCGCCCTTGGGGGTGGAGATGATGTTGACGAAGCTGCGGACGGTGCTGTCGTAGCCGATCCCCCAGCGCAGCGCCACGTCCACTTCGCAGTCGCGCTCCACCTCGGCCAGCTGGCTGTGCCCGCGATCGTCCAGGACGGGGACCGTTTCCTTGAACTTGCCCGAACCGTGGAGCCGCCAGACGTCCGTGACGGCAGGATCGGCTGCGAGGAAATCGACGAATTCGGAGATGCCGCCGTCGTGGTGGAAGACCTCCTCGTGCGGCCCGGCCTCGGCCGGGGTCCCCGGGAGCTTGCGCTCGTCGCGCACGGTGAGTTTGAGGCCGGGCACCAGGAAGGAAGTCTGCCGGGCACGGGCCACGAGGTCGTCATAGGAGAACTTGGCGTCCGGGGTGAAGATCTGCCGGTCGGCCCAGTACCGGATGCGGGTTCCCGTGACGCCCCTCTTGGCTTTGCCCACGACGTCCAGGACGGAGTCCTCGACGAACGGAGTGAAGGGTGCGGACGGGTCCAGGCGGGATCCGGTGTCCTTGAACCGGCCCGGCTCACCGCGGCGGAAGGACATCCGGTAGGTCTTGCCGCCGCGGTCCACCTCGACGTCCAGACGCGAGGACAGGGCGTTCACCACGGAGGCTCCGACACCGTGCAGGCCACCGGAGGCCGTGTAGGAGCCGCCGCCGAACTTTCCGCCGGCGTGCAGCTTGGTGAAGACCACTTCGACGCCGGTGAGCCCGGTCTTGGGTTCCTTGTCGATCGGGATGCCGCGGCCGTCGTCGTGGATTTCCACGGAGTTGTCAGCATGGAGGATGATCCGGATGTCGTGGCCGAAGCCGGCCAGGGCCTCATCCACGGAGTTGTCGATGATTTCCCAGAGGCAGTGCATGAGGCCGCGCGAGTCCGTTGAACCGATGTACATGCCCGGCCGCTTGCGGACGGCTTCGAGGCCCTCCAGCACGGAGAGGTGCCGGGCAGTGTACTCAGAGCTTGGTGCCACTGGTGATGAACTCCTTCGAGGAACGTGGAAGCGGGAGCTAAAACCGCTCCCTCTAGGGTAGTCGGACGCGCACGGCACACCCGTCTGCCACACCCGGAAGCGGGTGTGCAGCGCGCCACCAGCGTTCGCGGCGGTGATGCGATGGGCCATTCTTGACCGAACCTTGTGGATACGCGGACAGCGAACTTGCCCCATCCTTGCGCTGGTTTGGATACGAATGCTGGTTATATAGATGTACAGATCTACTAAGGAGGCCGATATGACAACAGCAGTGGCAGATCGCACACTCAACGCACTGGACCGGTGCGACCGTTGCGGAGCTCAGGCGTATGTGCGGGTTGTACTCGAGTCCTCCGGCGGTGAGCTGCTGTTCTGCGGCCACCACGCCCGTGCAGTCGAGGCGACGCTCAAGCCGTTGAGCTCCGACTGGCACGACGAAACGGGAAAGCTTCACGAGAAAGCTGCCGTTGAGATCGACTAGATGAGCATCGGTAGCAACGAACCCGGTGGGACCCTTCCGTTGAGGAACGGTCCCACCGGCGTTTAAGGGCTGCCGCTGCGGGCCCGCGCGTTAAGCGGCGAGGGCCGATCCCCATCCATCCTCGATGGACAGGGATCGGCCCTCGCCAAACCCGGGTCTAGTCCAGGTAGTCCCGGAGCACCTGCGACCGCGAGGGGTGGCGGAGCTTGGACATGGTCTTGGATTCGATCTGGCGGATGCGTTCGCGGGTGACGCCGTAGACCTTGCCGATTTCGTCTAAAGTCTTCGGCTGTCCGTCGGTCAGGCCAAAGCGCATGGCAACGACCCCGGCCTCGCGTTCGGACAGGGTGTCCAGCACTGAGTGCAGCTGCTCCTGCAGCAGGGTGAAGCTCACGGCATCGGCCGGAACCACGGCCTCCGAGTCCTCGATCAGGTCGCCGAACTCGGAGTCGCCGTCCTCGCCGAGCGGGGTGTGGAGCGAGATGGGTTCGCGGCCGTACTTCTGGACCTCCACGACCTTTTCCGGGGTCATGTCCAGTTCCAGCGCCAGCTCTTCGGGCGTGGGTTCGCGGCCCAGGTCCTGCAGCATTTGCCGCTGGACGCGCGCCAGCTTGTTGATGACCTCAACCATGTGCACCGGGATACGGATGGTGCGGGCCTGGTCTGCCATGGCGCGGGTGATGGCCTGCCGGATCCACCACGTAGCGTAGGTGGAGAACTTGAAGCCCTTGGTGTAGTCGAACTTCTCCACGGCGCGGATCAGCCCAAGGTTGCCTTCCTGGATCAGGTCCAGGAACAGCATGCCGCGGCCGGTGTAGCGCTTGGCCAGCGATACCACCAAGCGGAGGTTGGCCTCCAGGAGGTGGTTCTTGGCGCGCTTGCCGTCGTGGATGATGAACTCGAGTTCGCGCTTGTACTTCGGATCCATTGAGCCGTCGTCAGCAGCGATCTTTTCCTCGGCGAACAGGCCGGCCTCGATCCGGAGCGCAAGGTCCACTTCCTGCTCGGCGTTGAGCAGCGCGACCTTACCAATCTGCTTCAGGTAGTCCTTGACGGGGTCGGCCGTGGCACCGGCGGACATGACCTGCTGGACGGGGGCATCGTCGTCGTCGGCGTCCGAGTAGACGAAGCCCTTGCCGGAACCGGCAGCAGCCTTTGCAGGTTCCTCGTCGGTGTCCGTGTCGGTGTCCTCAACCGCGTCCGGTCCCTCGAGGGCACTCTCGTCAAATTCCTCTTCGACGTCGGCTGCGTCGTCCGCGTCAACGTCACCGGCAGCGGACTTGCCCGCAGCTTCCGCTGCAGCCTTGGCGCCGGGCTTGGGCCCGCGCTTCTTGGGCTCGCGCTTGCCGTCCGCTGCAGCGTCACCGGCCGAAGCCTTGTTGGCTGCCCGCGTAGCTGCCCGCTTGGCATTGGTCGCGGCCTGCTTCTCCTCAGGGGACAAGACGTCCTGGGCGGCGGAATCCTTCTTCGTGGAAGACGGGGTCACAGAAAACCTTTCTAGCGGTGGTCTGTGGAATCACCATACGGGCAACACCACTATGACCCTGTCAAGTCCGTGGTGAAAACCAAGCGCCACCACGGCCGTCAGAGTCACTTAAGACAACTGCCGGCGCGGCTGTAATGTTCCCACGCGGGGCACATTACAAACACCCGATACACGGACCCAACCGGGTCTCGGCATCCATTGTCTCATGATTTGGCCGGATCCGGCCTCCCCTGCCGCTTCCGTTACTGCAACGCCGTCCAGGCCCAAGGACCTGCACGGGTTACCCTCTCCCACGGTCCCGTTCCCTCCAGTGCTTCCTCCCGTGCTCCCTCCCGTGCACCCTCACCTGGGCGGCGCCGGCTCGTCCCGGAATTTCTGCCAGGCAGCCTCCTTCCGCGCCGCCCAGCCGCAGACGCCGCCACGGCCCACCAGTTCCAGCAGCAGGCCTGCCAGCCGGTAGTCCGGGTCAACTTCGAGGGCCTGGCCCAAATACGCTGCGGCGTACGAACCCCGGCCGCGGCACCAGGCAATCCAGCCCCGGCCGGTGAAGGCGGCTGCCGCCGGCTGCCCGCCGAGTGCTGCGAGCTGTTCGAAGATCCGGTCCAGGCGGTCAAGGCTGGTCCAGTGCGGAAGTTGCGGGGCTACGCCCATCAGGACATCCCCGTATCCAGGGGTAGCGGCGCCGACAGTGCCCCGGGGGCTGCTTTTCCCGCACCCGCCCAGTTCCCTGCCGGATGGGACGATCCGCAGCGGTCCACCGGCGGGACGTTCCGCCGACAGTGCGGGCGGGAGCACGGGCGGCATCTCACCTGGTCCAGCGGTTCCGTCAGCGTCCGACCTGCCGTCCAGCAGACCGAACTGCCCGGCACCGGCCTCGGCGGCGTGCCTGCCCGCTGCCGCCATGATGAGGACCGCGTCCCGCCAGACAGTGGAGAGCAGCGTGGCCCGCAGGAACGCGTCGCGTTCCACCTCCGGCAACCAGGGCTCGGATTCGGGCATCCCCAGCACACTTTCCCAGCAGTCCAGCACGGCGTTGAACTGCGCCCTGTCAGCTGTCCGGCCGGCGAGCTCCTCCGCCCACGCCGCCTCCGCCTCAAGGACGGCTGCCCGGTGGAGCGCCGGAACGGCAGGAGCAGGGGCACGGCCGGCCCGCGGCGCCGGACCAACACTGCTGCCGCGGTACACCATCTCTGCATTCAACGTGCTGTCGCGGATCTGCTGCACGGGCCGGCCGGGAAAGGGGCAGCAGGACGGGTCGGTGCAGAAAGCGTCGCGCCAGTATTCGTCACCGACGCACCAGGCTTCCCGCACGGGCATCCCTGCCTGGTCCAGGACAGACCGCACCTGCGACAAGAGCCGCTGGTTTCCGGAGGGCACTGCCGTGTCGCCGCCTGCGAAGAGCACCAGCAGTGAGCCGTCCGCGTCGTGGTCTGACTCAAGGTAGCGGCGGACGGCCCGGGCGAAGGCCCGGGGGTCAGCCCGGACCGGGGGCACGGGGAGGTCGAGGCGGAGTGTTGCCCCGAGCCTGGTCCCGTGCAGGGTCATGGCCACCAGGCTGTTCGCGGGCCAGTAGCCCAGCGTGTGGGGAATGAAGCCGAGAATGTCCTCCGGGCCGCGGACTGTCAATCGTTCAGGAGCTGTCATGGCTCCAGCTTCCGCGGGCGGGTCAACCGATGGCAGCCGCGAATTCGGCTATGTGCAAAACGGCACTGGGACAGGGCTGGTGGAGGACCAGTGCGGCCGCCCTGGCAGCTGGTCACCCACGCTCCCGCACGGGAATGTCATCCTGCCCGGCAGAGGCCTGCGGACAGGGGCCTTTCAGTCGTCAGTGGCCGCCGGTTCGCGGCGGCGGGCGAGGTTCTCACGGCGCTGCCGGGCCAGCGCGGCCCGAAGCGGCGGGACCACGATCCCCTGGGCAGCCATCTGCCGGCGCACCTTCCGGCGGGTGGCGAGGATCGCCGCCGCACCGGCACCGAGGACCAGGAACTGGATGCTGAGGGCCAGGCGGAAAGGCTCCAGGCCGTACAGCGTTCCCTGCGAGAATCCGGTGGCGTAGAGGACGTCCAGTACCAGGCCAATCAGGAAGATCGATACGAGGGCAGCAATGAACCCGCCCACATTCACGATGCCGGTGGCCGTGCCGATCCGGTGCGCGGGGTTGAAGGTCCGGGCGAAGTCAAAGCCGATCATGGACCCGGGGCCCCCGATGGCGAGCACCACCACGAGGCCGGCGAGCAGCCACAGCGGAGCGCGCCCGGGCAGCAGCAGGACGGCAGCCCATGCCGCAGCGGTGGCCCCCGCGATCAGCAGCACCATGGTGGAGCGGCGCAGGGGGTGGCGGGAGACGAAGCGGCCGATAAAGGGCCCCACGGCCATGGCGGCAGCAACGTACAGCGCCATCAGGGCGGCCACCGTACCGGCCTCAAGGCCCTGGCCGGAAATCAGGAAGGGGTAGCCCCAGGTCATCGCGAACACGGTACCGCTGAACTGGATCGTGAAGTGGCTCCACATTCCCAGCCGGGTCCCGGGCTGCCGCCAGGCCCTGGCCAGGGAGGCCCCCGTGGCCCGAAGCCCCTGCCGGGCATGCGGGCGTTCGGTGCCGGGCGGGACGTCCTGCAGGAGCAATACCACCAGTACGACGGCGAGCGCGGACATTCCGGCCAGCATCAGGAACGCCGGGGTCCAGCCTGCGGCGTGCAGGACGAACGCGAACGGCAGCACACTGAACAGCTGGCCCAGCTGCCCGGACATGCCTGTCAGTTGGGTTACCAGGGGCACCCGGCCCGGGGCGAACCACAGCGGGATGAGCCGGATCACTGAGATGAACGTCATGGCGTCACCGGCGCCGACCAGGACCCTGCCGGCGACACCGCCGGGAATGCTGTCGGCGAAGGCAAGCTGGAGCTGGCCCAGGCCCATGAGGACGGCGCCGCCGGCGATCATGGCGCGCGAACCGAACCTGTCCACCAGCACGCCGACGGGGATCTGGAGTCCTGCGTATACCAGCAGCTGGAGGACAGTAAAGAAGGAGATGGCGGAGGCCGTGGCATGGAACCGCTCCGTGGCCTCAAGCCCCACCACGCCGAAGGACGTCCGCTGCGCCACGGCCACCAGGTATCCGAAAATTCCGATGGTCCAGATAAGCCAGGCGCGGGGTGCAGTCACCATGTCATTGTGCCCGGCGGGCAGCCGCTTTCCCGGCAGCTGTGACAAGGACTACTGCCCGGGGTTCTCCCGGGCAAGGTAGGCCTCCACTGCGGCACCCAGCACGTCGGCGTCGGGCAGCTCGTCATTTTCATTGGCCAGCAGTGAGCGGCGCACCATGCCGTCAGCCTTCTCGTCGTACCGGGTCTCGAGCCGGGAAACCACCTGCTGGACCTCCTCGGACGCCTCGATCTGCTCAGCGATCTGGCGGCTGACTTCACGGCCGGATTCACGCAGCCTGTCAGTGGGCAGCATCAGCGAGGCCGCAGCACCGAGGTATTCCAGCCCCGCCACGGCCGCCGTGGGGTATTCGGCTTCAGCCAGGTAATGCGGGACGTGGATGACGTACCCGGCCACGTTGCGTCCGGCTTCGACCAGGCGTAGCTCCAGGATGTGGCCGACGGCGGCAGGAACTTCAACAGTGGGCTTCCACACGGAGATGCCCTCGATCAGGTCCGGCCGGTTGCCATGCACGGTCACGCCAACGGGCCGGGTGTGGGGCACGGGCATGGGAATGGAATGGATCCAGGTAACGAGGTTGACGTCGAGCTTCTCGACGATGTTCACCACGGCGCGGGCGAACCTCTCCCACTGCAGGTCCGGTTCGAAACCCGCCAGGAGCAGGAACGGGTTGCCAAGGCCGTCGACGAGCCTGTACAGCGCCAGGCGGGGTTCCTGGTAGTCCTGCAGGTGGTCCTCGACGAACGTCACGTGCGGCCGCCGGGAGCGGTAGTCGATCAGCTGGTCGGCGTCGAACACAGCGACGGGCTGGGCGTCCAGCGAATCCAGCAGCTCGGCGTTGATCTGCTTCACCACGTGCCCGGCATCGGCAAAGCCCGTGAACCCCATGACCAGGTTCAGCCCGCGCAGCTCAGGGCTGTGGAACAGCTCGATGTTGCTCGCATAAAGCGCATCCGGGTCCAGCAGGGAGCCGGAAATCCGTTCAAGCACGGCATATTCCTTTCAAAGGTATGGGCGGACATCATGCATAACGCGGCCGGCGTGGCGGGCATTCCGGCGGCCGGTGTGGCGCACCTCTCAGGAAATTCTCCCGCCGTGCAGGGGAAGGGCTACGATCGGAACTGGCCTGCCAGGCGGGCCTGCACGTACCGGGCCGCGTCCAGAACGGCCGCATCCGGGCCACCATGGCAGAGCGCCCAACATGCATCCCTGCCCGAACGTTTTCGAGAATTGAGGACTCATCCCTGTGGTCAAGAATACTGAAATCAACCTTAGTACCGTCTCGCGGGGCCTGAAGGGCACCAGCGACGCCGTGGTCATCGGGGTGGGGCAGGGAACCGACGGGCCCGTCCTGCTGGACAACCCGCTGACGGCCAAGTCCGCCGAGGCCCTTGCCGATTCCCTGAAGCCGCTCGGCGTGACGGGCGCCGCGGACCAACTGGTCCGCCTCCCCGGCCTGCCCGAAACCGGATCCGGCATCCTGGTCCTCGCCGGCGTGGGCAAGGTCCAGGACGGCAAGCCCCTCACCGGCGAATCGCTGCGCCGCGCCGCCGGATCGGCCGTGCGGCAGCTGGCAGGGCTGGCCACCGTCACCCTCGCGTTTCCGACGGCGACCGTGGAGGACGTCGCCGCGGTCGCCGAGGGTGCAGCGATGGGCGCCTACTCCTTCACCGAATTCCGTTCCTCGAGCGACGGCCTCAAGGACCCGGTCCGCAATGCGGTCATCTTCACCGAACTGGCCGCCAGCAGCGATCTTGGCACGGTCCTCAAGCGGGCAGGGCTGGTGGCCAAGGCTGTGAACTCCACCCGTTCGCTCGTCAACACTCCCCCCAGCCACCTCTACCCGGAGTCCTTCGCCGAGGCTGCCAAGGACCTCGCGAAAGGGCTGCCTGTCAAGGTGACGGTCTGGGATGAAAAGCGCCTTGAAAAGGAAGGCTTTGGCGGCATCATGGGCGTCGGAAAGGGCTCTGCCCGCCAGCCCCGCCTCGTCAAGGTCGAGTACTCCCCTGCCAAGGCCACCAGGAAGATTGCCCTCGTCGGCAAGGGCATCACCTTCGACACCGGCGGCATTTCCATCAAGCCGGCCCTGCACATGGGCGACATGAAGAGCGACATGGCCGGCGCCGCCGTCGTCCTTAACACCGTCCTGGCCCTCGCCGGCCTGGGCCTGCCCGTCAAGGCGACCGCCTGGCTCTGCATCGCCGAGAACATGCCCTCCGGCGCTGCGTCCCGCCCGGCGGATGTCCTCACCATGTTTGGCGGGAAGACCGTGGAAGTACTCAACACGGATGCCGAAGGCCGGCTGGTGATGGCGGACGGCATCGTTGCCGCCAGCCGCGAATACCCGGACGCCATCATCGACGTCGCCACCCTGACCGGGGCCCAGCTGATCGCCCTCGGCAACCGGACCGCGGGCGTCATGGGAACGGAGACCGTCACGGGGGCGCTGAAGGCCGCCGCGGACCGCGCCGGGGAACTGGTGTGGCCCATGCCCCTGCCGGAGGAACTCCGCCCGAGCCTGGACTCGCAGGTGGCGGACATCGCCAACATCGGCGAACGCCACGGCGGCATGATGACCGCGGCCGTGTTCCTGCGCGAGTTCGTGGGTAAGGACAAGGCGGGCGAACAGATCCCCTGGGCGCACATCGACATCGCGGGACCGTCTTTCAACAACGGCAGCCCGTACGGCTACACGCACAAGCAGGGCACGGGCTGCACCGTCCGGACCCTGGTTGCCTACGTGGAAGACATCCTGGCGGCGGCCTGAGGACGGGCTGCAGCCGCGGTGGCGCGCGGCTTTGTGGCGCAGGAGATCCCTGTGCCACAAAGCCGCGTGACACTGGACACAAGCGCTCCACAAACGCGGCGCCAAGGTGGAGCATGGATAGGTGGTTCGCTAAGGTGAACCACGGTAGTCACAAATGCAAGAGAGTTGCCCTGCTGACATAATCACGGCAGTGCAAGTTCCAAGACCAGATGATGCGCGCTGACCGTGTCATCGTTCACGCGAGGGAGCGTTTAAGTGGCCGATCAGGCAACTGCGCAAGAATTCGACATCCTGGTACTCGGTGGCGGCAGCGGCGGGTACGCCGCGGCGCTGCGGGCAGTACAGCTGGGCCTTACCGTCGGCCTCGTGGAGAAGGCCAAGCTGGGCGGTACCTGCCTGCACAACGGCTGCATCCCCACCAAGGCACTGCTGCACTCGGCAGAACTGGCCGACCATGCCCGTGACTCCGCCAAGTACGGCGTGAACGTCACCCTCGACAGCATCGACATCAACGCTGTCAACGCGTACAAGGACGGCATCATCGCCGGCAAGTACAAGGGCCTGCAGGGGCTTATCAAGTCCAAGGGCATCACCGTCATCGAAGGCGAAGGCAAGCTGCAGGGCACCGACACCGTCGTGGTGAACGGCACCGCCTACAAGGGCAAGAACATTGTCCTGGCCACCGGCTCCTACTCGCGCACCCTCCCGGGCCTCGAAATCGGCGGCAAGGTCATCACGTCCGACCAGGCCCTGACCATGGACTTCATCCCCAAGAGCGCCATCATCCTCGGCGGCGGCGTCATCGGCGTCGAATTCGCCTCGGTGTGGAAGTCCTTCGGCGTGGACGTCACCATCGTCGAAGGCCTGCCCTCGCTGGTCCCGAACGAGGATGCCACCATCGTCAAGAACTTCGAACGCGCGTTCAAGAAGCGCGGCATCAAGTTCTCCACCGGCGTGTTCTTCCAGGGCGTCGAGCAGAATGACGACGGCGTCAAGGTCACCCTGGTTGACGGCAAGACGTTCGAAGCCGACCTCCTCCTGGTGGCCGTGGGCCGTGGCCCCGTGACCGCCAACCTGGGCTACGAGGAAGCGGGCATCACCATCGACCGCGGCTTCGTCATCACCAACGAGCGCCTGCACACCGGGGTCGGCAACATCTACGCCGTGGGCGACATCGTCCCCGGTGTCCAGCTGGCCCACCGCGGCTACCAGCAGGGCATCTTCGTGGCCGAGGAAATCGCCGGCCTGAAGCCGGTGGTCGTGGAGGACATCAACATCCCCAAGGTCACCTACTCCGAGCCCGAAATCGCCACCGTGGGCTACACCGAGAAGGCTGCCAAGGAAAAGTTCGGCGAGGACCAGGTCCAGACGCAGGAATACAACCTGGCCGGCAACGGCAAGAGCTCCATCCTGGGCACCTCCGGCCTGGTCAAGCTGGTCCGCCAGAAGGACGGCCCCGTGGTGGGCGTCCACATGATCGGCGCCCGCATGGGCGAGCAGGTCGGCGAGGCCCAGCTCATCGTGAACTGGGAAGCCTACCCGGAGGATGTGGCCCAGCTGCTGCACGCCCACCCGACGCAGAACGAGGCCCTGGGCGAAGCCCACCTGGCCCTCGCCGGCAAGGCGCTTCACGGCTAGCCTTCCCCAGCATTACCAGGCCCGGTGCACCCGGCCCGTCCGGCCGGGTGCACTAGGCTTCCAGCATGGCAGCATTCATTCGCACTAAAGATCAATAAGGAGAACGGGGACGACATGTCTGAATCCGTTAACTTGCCCGCCCTCGGTGAGAGCGTCACCGAAGGAACCGTCACCCGCTGGCTCAAGCAGGTGGGTGACCGGGTAGAGGTGGACGAGCCGCTGCTCGAAGTCTCCACCGACAAAGTAGACACTGAAATCCCCTCTCCTGTAGCTGGCGTGATTGAAGAAATCCTGGTCGCTGAAGACGAGACCGCCGAGGTCGGCGCACCCCTGGTGCGCATCGGTGACGGCTCCGGCGGCGGTTCCGCCCCTGCCGCGGAAGCTCCCGCGGAAGAGGCGCCCGCACAGGAAGCACCCGCTGCGCCGGCTGAAGAAGCTCCCGCCGAAGAGGCACCCGCAGCAGCACCCGCCGAAGAGGCACCTGCAGCAGCTCCGGCTGCCGGTGGCGGCGAGAGCCACGAGGTTACCCTCCCCGCGCTGGGCGAGAGCGTCACCGAAGGTACGGTTACCCGCTGGCTGAAGGCAGTCGGCGACTCCGTCGAGGTAGACGAGCCGCTGCTGGAAGTTTCCACCGACAAGGTGGACACCGAAATCCCGTCCCCCGTTGCCGGTACCCTGCAGGAGATCCGGGTCAACGAGGACGAAACCGCTGAGGTGGGCTCCGTCCTGGCCGTCATCGGCGCCGGCGCTGCCGCCGCACCGGCCGCAGCTCCGCAGGCCGCCCCGGCTCCGGCAGCGGCACCCGAAGCGCCCAAGCAGGAAGCCCCCAAGCAGGAAGCACCTGCTCCCGCTGCAGCGCCCGCCCCTGCGGCTGCTCCGGCCCCGGCAGCAGCACCGGCCCCCGCGCCTGCTGCTGCTCCTGCAGCCCAGGAGGCAGCACCTGCCGGTGGCTCCGAGTCCGGCTACGTCACTCCCCTGGTCCGCAAGCTGGCCAACCAGCACGGCGTGGACATCTCCTCGCTCTCCGGCACCGGCGTTGGCGGCCGTATCCGCAAGCAGG
Organism: Arthrobacter sp. E70; assembly: GCF_058266945.1. NCBI lineage: Bacteria > Bacillati > Actinomycetota > Actinomycetes > Micrococcales > Micrococcaceae > Arthrobacter > Arthrobacter sp. E70. Next base: position 262,953 of record NZ_JBYQFR010000008.1, read on the forward strand.
ATGTGATCGCCGCCGCCGAGGCCAAGGCCGCTCCTGCTGCGGCTCCGGCAGCAGCCCCGGCCGCAGCCGCTCCGGCCGCAGCGGGCGCAGCTGCTTCCTCGCTGCGCGGCACCACCCAGAAGGCTCCCCGCATCCGCCAGGTCATCGCCCGGCGCATGCGCGAGTCCCTGGAAGTCTCCACCCAGCTGACCCAGGTCCACGAAGTGGACATGACCAAGGTCGCCAAGCTGCGTGCCCGGGCCAAGAACTCGTTCCAGGCCCAGAACGGCACCAAGCTGACCTTCCTGCCCTTCATCGCGAAGGCAGTGGCTGAGGCCCTCAAGCAGCACCCCAAGCTCAACGCTGCGTACGACGAGGACAAGCAGGAGATCACGTACCACAACGCCGAACACCTGGCGATCGCCGTCGACACCGACAAGGGCCTGCTGGTTCCCGTCATCGCCGACGCCGGCAACCTGAACCTTGCGGGACTGGCCGGCAAAATCGCCGACGTCGCCTCCCGCACCCGTGATGGCAAGATCGGCCCGGACGAGCTGTCCGGCGGCACCTTCAGCATCACCAACATCGGTTCGGTGGGCGCCCTGTTCGACACCCCCATCATCAACCAGCCGCAGGTGGGCATCCTCGGCACCGGCGCCATCGTCAAGCGCCCCGTGGTGGTGGCCGATGAAAACGGCGACGACTCGATCGCTATCCGCTCCATGATGTACCTGTCGCTGACGTACGACCACCGCCTGGTGGACGGCGCGGACGCCGGCCGGTTCCTCCAGACGCTGAAGGCACGCCTTGAAGAAGGCGCCTTCGAAGCGGACCTCGGACTGTAAGCGAAGCAGCCGGCAAACGACGGCGGCACGCGCCTGCGGTGGGAACCCCACCAATGGCGGGTGCCGCCGTCGCCGTTAAGCGGCCATCCCGGCCGGCCCTTTCCTGCGTGGTTGTGCTACGGGCTGTAGAACTGACTGGCTAAGCTGGAGCCATGACTATTCTGTTCAATTTCCTGGTGTTCCTGCACGTCGTCGGCGCCGCCATGATCGTTGGCTACTGGATCGCCACCATGCGTGAACCCACCGTGCACCCGCGCCAGCGGGACGGCGCCTTCCTGCAACTCCTGACGGGCGTTGCGATGATGGGCCTGATCCCGTTCCTGCCCGACGCCAACCCCAACTACGCCAAGCTGGGCATCAAGCTGGTCATTGCCATTGTGGTGGCCGTCCTGACCGTCGTGGGGACCCGCAAGGCAAAGACCGGACAGCCGGTCTCCACGGGCCTCGCGCACGGCGTGGGCGGCCTGGCGCTGGTGAACGTCGCCCTCGCCACCCTCTGGCAGTAAGGCAACCCGAGTGGTCATAATCCTCTGACAGCGGACACCCTGTGCGCCGGAGGGGCGTGGTCCCTAGGATGGACAACGGCGGGGACCGGCAGCAATAAACCGTGCCGGCCCCAAGACGAAACGATGTGAGGAGTGATCATGGCAGCAACCCGTTCAGCAAACGCTGTATGGAACGGCAACCTGACGGAGGGCGCGGGAACCACCTCCCTGGCCACCTCGGGCCTGGGCACGTTCGATGTCACCTGGAAGGCACGCACTGAAGCGGCCAACGGCAAGACCAGCCCGGAGGAACTCATCGCCGCCGCCCACGCGGCCTGCTTCTCCATGGCCTTCAGCAACGAACTGGCAAAGGCGGGCCACACGCCGGAGGAAGTCCGCGCCAAGGCCGATGTCACCTTTGTTCCCGGCACGGGCATCACCGGCAGCCACCTGACCGTTTCGGCCAGGGTCCCCGGTATCTCCGAAGACGAGTTCCAGAAAATCGCCGGCGAAGCCAAGGTAGGCTGCCCGGTATCCGGCGCCCTGGCAAGCATCGACATCACGATGGACGCCACGCTGGAGTCCTGACCCGCACCTGTCGCCTCTGCGAAAAGGCCCTGCCCGCCGGAACGTTGTCCGGTGGGCAGGGCCTTTTCGGTCCCCGGCGGCAGCTGGTCCCTGGCGGCAGTGCTGCCGGAGGCGCCTGCTAGCTTCCCTGGCTGCGGGCGGGCAGGGGCGCCGGGCGCAGCCGGCGGTACCCCTCACGGGCCGGCGGACGGTCGGTGGGCAGTTCCTGGATCATTTCCTTCAGGGCGCTGATGCCGTATTCCAGCTGGGGATCGCGGCCTGCGGCGTACGCGTGCGGCGGGAACGCCACTTCGATGTCCGGGTCCACGCCGTGGTTCTCCACGCTCCAGCCCACACCGCCACCGAACCAGGTGGCGTACCGGGGCTGGGTTACCCCGGTGCCGTCGGCCAGCGCGAAGCGGTTGTCGATGCCCACCACGCCGCCCCAGGTGCGGGTGCCGATGACCGGTCCGATTCCCCGCAGCTTTGAGACCTGGGTGATGATGTCCCCGTCGGAACCGGCAAACTCATCGGCAAGGATGATCACCGGTCCGCGCGGTGCGTGGTGCGGATACGTCCGGGGCTTCTCGCCGCGCGGCATGCTCCAGCCGGTGACCTTCCTGCCGATCAGTTCGGCAACAAGCTGCGAGGTGTGGCCCCCGCGGTTCCGGCGGACGTCGACAATCAGGCCGTCCAATGCGGTTTCGGTGTCGAGGTCGCGGTGCAGCTGCGCCCAGCCGTTGGCCATCATGTCCGGTATGTGCAGGTAGCCGAAGGTGCCGTTGGAGGCTTCCCGGACCGTCCTCCGGTTGCCGGCCACCCATTCCTGGTAGCGCAGACGTTCCTCATCCTTGACGGGCACGACGGCGACCCTGCGCTGGGTGCCGGCGGCAGGGCCGTGTGCCGGGCCGTTGAGGAGGGTCAGCTCCACGGCGCGGCCGGCGGCGCCGACAAGCTGCATGGCCGGAGTGACGCTCCCGGACAAGGGGACGCCGTCGATGGCCAGCAGGATGTCCCCCGCCTTTGCCCCGACGCCCGGCCGCGTCAGGGGCGAGGTTGCCAGGGGGTCGGAGGACTCCCCGGCCAGGATTCGGGTGATTTCCCATCCGGCGGCGGTGTGGGCGAGGTCTGCGCCCAGCCGCCCCTGGCCGCGGCTCCCGCGTTCGGTCACGGCGGCGGGCCGGACGTAGGCGTGCGAGGTTCCCAGTTCGCCGTGCAGTTCCCACAGCAGGTCCACGAGGTCGTCGTGGGATCCCAGCCGGTCCACCAGGGGGCGGTAGCGGGCGTGGATGGATTCCCAGTCCTGGCCGGCCATGTCCTCGGTCCAGAAAAAGTCGCGCTGCAGCCGCCAGGCTTCGTCGAATGCCTGTCCCCAGACGCTGACGGGGTCCAGCATGACCCGGATCCGGCCCAGGTCCACCTTGACCACCTTGCCGGATTCCTCTTCGGCCTTGGCGTCGGCCGGGACCACGGTGACCTGTTTGTCGCAAACCAGCACCACCTTGCTGCGGTCGCCGGAGAGCCGGTAGCTGTCCAGCGAATCCACCAGGGTCGACTTCCTGCGCTGCGCGATGTCGTACCGCACCAGGCTGGGGCGGGCGTCCTTGTCCTCCTGGCTGGCCTTGCCGTCACCGGTGACGCCGGCCAGGACGGAGTCGAGCCACAGCAGCGCGCCGTCAACGGCCTTCAGCGAGCTGTAGTTGCCCTGCGGCACCGGAACGCCAATCACGCGGTGGGCCAGTCCCTCCGCATCCACATGGACGGCGTCTTCCCCGCTGTTGGCCGCGCTGCTGCCGCCAGCCTCACTTTCGGCTTCCGGCTCCGGGCCGGCGGGGTCAACCGAGGGGCCAAAGGGCGACGGCGTATCGGAGGCGAGTGCCACCAGGTAGGGCTTGATGGGACTGGGGAAGGAAAGGTCGAACGAGTGCCCGTCGTAGACGGGATCGAAGCTGCGGTTGGACAGGAAGGCCAGGAATCTACCGTCCGGGGTGAAGGCCGGGGACGCGTCACGGAAGCGGCCGTCGGTGACCTCCACCGGTTCGGCAGCCAGGTTGTCCACCGTGGCAAGCCGCAGTCTGCTCCGCGACCCGAAGGACGTCACCGGCTCCGACCATGCCAGCCAGCGTGAGTCCGCAGACCACGCCAGCTCGGAAATGCTGCCTTCGCCGATGCTGGCAACCTGCGAAAGGTCCCCGCTGCGTGTGTCCACCACGTGCACGTCGCCGAATGAGGTGCCGAGGGCGATCCACCGGCCGTCCGGGCTTGCTTCCAGGGAACTGGCGCGCGCGGGCGTAGGCACGCTGATGCCCCCTCCCACTACGGCGGACTGCGCGTCTGCCACGGACGCCGAGGTATCCGGGGCAACATCGGCCTGCTGCTCGTCGTCGGCCGCAGCGTGACTGCTGCTGTGCCCCGCGAGGACTGCAGCACCGGACGCGGGCACCGGCTGTGGCAGCTGCACCGGTTCCTGCCCCTCCGCGGATCCCGGAGCGTGGCCTGGTGTCGCCGCCGAACTCCCAATGCCGGTTTGCGCGGTAACGTCATTCTTCGGCGCGCCTGCGGTGCCCTGCAGGACAGGAGCGGCGATGTCCTTGATGTGCAGCGCCTCAACGCCGTCGTGGTCTGCGATGTAGGCGACGCGGCCGTCCCCGAGGGGCCGCGGCAGCCGCCCCCGGACGCCGGGCGTGGCCTCGATGATGCGGGACGGGCCGTCCTTGTGCCGCAGCCAGTGGATCGTACCGTGTGACTCGACAGCGCTGGCGGCGCCGGTGCCGTCCGGAACCACCGCTCCGAGATGTTTGGCGGCATCGAGGAGCGCGGGCCGCCGGCTCTGTGAGGCCGAGCCGAGGGTGATGTCGAGCTTGACCGCGTCCGAGCCCAGGTCGTGGAGGACCCAGAGTTCACCTGCGGACTCGAAGATGACCCGCTTGCCGTCTGTGGCGGCGTGCCGCACGTAGAAGTCCTGGTGGTCAGTGTGCCGGCGCAGGTCCTTGCCGCTGGGCAGGACCGAATACAGGTTGCCGTAGCCCTCGTGGTCGGACAGGAAGGCGATCCTGCCGTCCACCCACAGGGGGTCGGTGAGGTTGCCCTCGAGGTCCGGCAGCAGCCGGTCGAATTCGCCATTGCCGTCGGTATCGATCCACAACTTGCCGGCAGTGCCGCCACGGTACCGTTTCCACCACGCCGGCTCACGGGACAGCACGCTTCCCAGCACCACCGGGCGCTCATCGCCCACTTCCGGTCCGAAGGCTACCGATTCGACCGGCCCGTACGGCAGTTCCTGCGCCCAGCCGCCGTCGAGCGGCACGCTGTAAGCGTAGGTATGCCGGCTCTCCGCCTGGCGGAAGGCGCTGGTGACCACTACCTCCCCATGGGCAGTGAAACCCTTCACCTTGGTGGTGCTGTGGCCGAAGTAGGTCAACTGGCGGTAGCCGCCGCCGTCCACCTGCGCTGAAACGACCTCCGGAGCCGTTCCCTGAACAACGCTCCACACCAGGCGTTGGCCATCCGGGGTGAAGCGCGGGTTGCGGGCAGGGAGCTGGAGTGAGGAAACACGCCAGGCCCTGCCGCCGTCCAGGGGCGCAATCCACACGTCGTCCTCGGCCACGAAGGTGACCAGATCGCCGTGCACATGCGGAAAACGGAGGTAGCTCGAAGAGGTCATCGTTTGATCATAGTCAACCCTCCCCGGGGCCGCGGGAGGTGCCGGGAGGCCGTGGCCGTGGTGAGATGGACCATGCGCATCGTCATGTCCGGCGCCTCCGGGCTCATCGGCACGTCCCTGTCCAAGGCCTTCCACGACGCCGGCCACTCGGTGGTGACACTGGTACGGCGCCCACCCGCCCATGCGGCCGAGATCCGCTGGGACCCTGCGACAGGATCCCTGGACCCGCACGCACTTGCCGGCGCCGACGCCGTCGTGAATCTTTCCGGCGCCGGGATCGGGGACAGGCCGTGGACGCGGAGGCGGGTAAGGGAACTGTTCAGTTCGCGGCTGGGGCCAACCAGGACCCTCGTCCGGGCCATGTCGCAGCTGGATTCCCCACCGAAGACGTTCATCAGCCAGTCCGGTTCGGGCTACTACGGTGATGCCGGCAATACCGTTTTGCGCGAAGACGCGCCAGCCGGTTCCGGCATCCTTGCCCGGATTTGTGTCGAGTGGGAGCAGGCTGCCTTGGCGGCGCCGTCCGGGGTGCGCGTCGTGACGCCGCGTACCGGGATAGTGTTCAGCCGTTCGGGCGGGGCCCTGGGACGGCTGCTCCCCCTGCTGCGCCTTGGCCTCGGGGGTCCGTTCGGCAGCGGCCGGCAGTTCTGGCCCTGGGTAACACTTCCCGATGTTTCAGCCGCTTTCCTCTTCCTGCTCGACTCCACGGTCACTGGCCCGGTCAACCTGTCCGCCCCCGAGCAATCGGACGTCAACACCACCGTCGCGGCCCTGGCGGGCGCTCTTCACCGGCCGGCTGTGTTCCGCGTGCCTGCCCCTGTGCTGCGCACCGTGATGCCGGGCCTGGCCGAGGAGCTCCTGCTGTACAGCCAGCGCATGGAGCCCGCGGTCCTTTCTTCCGCCGGTTTCCAGTGGCAGCACAGGGAACTGGAATCAGGGGCCCGCTGGGTGGCAGGGCGGCACAGCGGGGGCCGGGGCTAGTCGCGTGGGAGGATTGCTCGCGGGAGGATTGCTCGCGGGAGGATTGCTCGACGTGCAGCCGGAGCTTAGCCGCCGGGCAGGATCTCGCTGATCCTCCACTGCTCGGCCACCCGCACCAGGACCAGCCTGAGCCGTTGGGCAGCGCTGGGAGTACCTGCTGCCACCTCCGCGCCGCCGCCATCCACCGTCCGGTAGGCGGAGGTGGCCAAGGTCAGCCCGACCACCGCGCGCCCTGGGCTTGCCCCGTCATCGACCGACAGGTCCGACACAGTGCTGGTGAATCCGTCCAGCCGAAGGCCCGCACCGTCCAGCTGCCCGGCAAGACGCTGATCTGCCGCAGCTGCGGGTGAGCCGGGCGCGTTGACCGCCTCCAGCAGCTCCAGGCTGCCACTGCTGAGTGCATGGTCCCGCAGTGCGGCCATTCCGGTCACGGCCAGCAGCGGATCTGTCGACCGCGCTTGCCGGCGGACACCATCGAGGCCGGCAGTATCGGTCCGCGCCGCGTCTGTGCTGCTCCGCTTGCTGCTGGTCTCATCGTCGCCGCTCGTTCCTTCTTCGGCGACCGGGCCGGCAACCAGTGACGCAGCCGGCTCGGGACGGGAACCGCCTGCCGGACCGCCGGGTGCGGTGCCGGCTAGCGCCGCGAGCCACCAGATTCCCGCTCCAGCTGCCGCCAGGACCGGCACGGCGGCGGCGCGCAGGACCGGTGCGTTGGACCACGCAGAGCCACAGGCACGGGAGTCCGCGTGCTTTCCACGGGCGGGGACGGTACGTGCCGATTGCGGAAAGGGCATCCTCGGGGCCGACGGCGCCCGCCGGGTCAGGCGGCACGTCGCCCGCCGGAACATGCCACGAAGTTTGCCCGTGAGCCCGGCGCCGGAGTCCCGCCCCGGATCGTGCCGGCGGGTCAGCAGTTCGGGAATCACAGAGGGGTGGACGGCATCAGCGAGGTCAACCGGCAACGGCGCGGCGCTGCGGTACACGGCTGTCGCCAGTGCCATGGCCGTGGGCCGCTGCCGCCGGTCCTCATTGAGCCCGGCTTCCAGTGCCAGGGCCAGTTCCCTGGGAACGCCGGGAACCAGCAGGGAAAGCGGCGGCCGCTCGGCGGTGCGGGCCGGCGCCTCGCCTGTCAGGCAGAACCAGCCCAGGGCTGCTGCCGCATAGACGTCCCGTTCGGGCTGGAGCCCGGCACGCACGGCATCCACGGGTGCCGGGTCCAGGAAGCCAGAGGTGCCGGGAAGCTCCGTGCTGCCCGGGTCCCCGATCATCCGGGCAACACCCACATCGGAGAGCATCGGCTTGCCCTGCCCCGTGAACAGCACGTTCCCGGGCGCTACGTCTGAGTGCGTGATGCCCTTCCCGTGCAGGTAGCCAAGCGCCTGGGCGATGGGAGTCAGGACCGTGACGGTCTCCCCCACGCTGATCCTGCCGCGGGCGCCCAGCAGCTGTGCCAGCGAACCACCGGCGGCGTAATCCATGGCCAGGGCCGCAGCGTCGCCGGAACCCGCCAAAGGGACGGCATGGTGCGACCTGATGAGGTGCGGATGGTCCAGGACCGACAGGATGCGGATCTCCCTCCTCATGTCGTCCTCCGTGATGTGGGAGCTGCCCCTGACCCTGCTGCCGCCAGTCCGGAAGCACTTGAGTGCCACGTCCCGGCCGGTCCGCTGTTCCTTGGCCAGCCACACATCAGCGCTGCCGCCCCTGCCCAGCAGCCGGCCGACGTCGTACCCCGGCACCTCAGGTGCCTGTGCATCATCCATGGATCATGTCTAACGGAGTTTCCGTCCGGCTGCAGAAGTTATCCACAGCCCCGCCACAACAGTCACAATGGGAGCGGGCGGTGAGCTTGGACACTAAACCGGGCCGCTGCGGCTGCGGGGTCTAAGCTGGATGCCATGACTCTTGAGTTTTCACAGCTGGGTCTTGCCCCTGACTTTGTCGATTACATGGACGGCTGGGATGCCCAGCGCGAACTCCACGACAAGGTTGTCGCCGGCGCTGCCCCCAGCACCGTCCTGCTTTTGGAGCACGCCGCCGTCTACACCGCCGGCAAGCTCACCGAGGACCACGAACGGCCGTTCGACGGCACGCCTGTCGTTCCGGTGGACCGCGGCGGAAAACTGACGTGGCACGGGCCCGGACAGTTGATCGCCTACCCCATCCTGAAGCTGAAGAACCGCTCCGGCATCCGGGATTACGTTGAACGCCTCGAAGAGATCATGATCACCGTCCTGGCGGACTACGGCATCAATGCCGAGCGCATCAAGGGCCGCGCCGGCGTGTGGATCAAGGCCGACGCCAAGGGCCCGGACCGCAAGATCGCCGCCATTGGCATCCGCGTCCTGAACGGCGTCACCATGCACGGCGTCGCCATCAACTGCAGCAACGACCTCGCGCCATATGGCCAGATCATCGCCTGCGGCATCACCGACGCGGGGGTGACCACGATGTCCCTGGAGACAGGCCAGGACATCCATCCGGCCCACATCGTGGACCGGTTTGTGGAGGAATTCCGCAAGCACGAAGAAGCATTGGTTTCGAGCCCTGAAGGAGCTCTACTGTGACATTGGCACCTGAAGGCCGGAAGATGCTGCGGATCGAGCAGCGCAACGCTGCCGTTCCGGTCGAACGCAAGCCGGAGTGGATCAAGGCCAAGGTCCAGATGGGGCCT